>NZ_JAWUZH010000007.1:0-58089 GCF_036281795.1 Francisella sp. 19S2-4 | reverse complement strand
GAGTTTAAACATTATAGAATTAACCATAGTAAGCTGTTTGCAAAGAAGCATAATCATATAAACGGTATAGAGAACTTCTGGAATCAAGCTAAGAGACATTTGAGAAAATTTAATGGTATTCCTAGAGGCCATTTTTACTTGTTTTTGAAGGAATGTGAGTGGAGATTTAATCACAGTGATTCTAAGGAACAGCTAAAGCTAATTAGACACTGGGTTAGAGAGAGTTTAAAGTAAATTTATCTAGGACAGCCCTTAATATTTTTTATATATTTTTCCTATAAAGTTTGATGGCAAAAGTCTTATCTGTGTTTTAAAACTTCAAAAATTTTAATATCAAAAATATTTATTTTATAAATACTTTCTGATTTATAAATAAACTAAGAAATAATCATAAATAAAATATTCTAGATTAGGATAAGCTAAAAATATTTCTAAAAATGACAATTAGATTTTAAATTATCAATCATATAACTATTTTAAACTATCTCGTTTAAAACTATTGTAAAGAGAAAACCCTCTAATTATTATTCATAATAGTTACTTTTGATTCATAACAAAGAAAGGATAAATATGAGAAAATTAATAAAGATATCATTTGCCACAGCTTCACTTTTGACTTTATCAACATTAATAACTAGCTGTTATACAAATAAAACTACTACTCAAAATACACCTAAAATGGTAGGTACAAATCCTGGAACATATACGCCAAAATATCTATCTGTTCCAGAGTATAAAAAATGCTTAGAGACTCATGATTTTGGAACTTGGAAAGGTTATTGTCTTCCTAGCAAAATTAAAGATGGTTGCCCTACTTCATCATTTAATGATTTAAGAAAACTTAACCTAATCGGTTGTCAAGATGATAATGCTATCAAAAAACTTCCTTTAGAGCCTGGACCTGTAATAGCAATTAATGGAAAACCTATTGATACTTCAACTAAATAAATTTTAAAAACATTTAACTTCATTCTAAATTTTATCAAATCTTAAAAGATATTATTTACACTTATAAATAATTATTCAAAACTTTAATTTTTTATTTATAAAATATGTATTTTTTTGAATAAATACATATTTAAAATTGTTATTAATCTAAATTTAATATATTTTTTAATCTTTGCTGTAAACAAATTGCTTGTATTGTTATTAATGTGATAAAAATATTAAGTGATGTTCTCAGGGACAGCTATTTTAAAATCAATAGTAAATGATAATGATTATTAAAAACATAATCTTGTCACTATACTAAACCAAAAGGATTGAATATGCAATACAAAAAAACATTATCTTTAATGATAGCAACAGGACTACTATCAATGACTCTAGTAAGTTGCGATTCTAGCAACAAGAATACAGACTCCTCAACAGCAAGTATTTACGCTCCTGCTAATAAAGATACTTTTGTTAGAGCTAATGGTTCTGAGCCTGATTCATTAGATCCAATGCATGCGCAAACTAATGTAGCATCAAATATATTATTTGATATAGGTGAAGGTCTTCTAGCGTTAAATCAATCAAATACTCCAGTCCCAGGAGTTGCTAAATCATGGAAAGTTTCTGATAATAATTTAGTTTATACTTTCTATCTGCGTAAAGATGCTAAATGGTCAAATGGTCAGCCTGTAACAGCTGATGATTTTGTCTATTCATTCCAACGTAATGTCACTCCTAAAAATGCTTCTGAAATGAGCTATAAACTTGCTCCTATTGAAAATGCTCAAGCTATTATGGATGGTAAAAAGCCTGTTTCATCATTAGGTGTTAAAGCACTAGATCCAAATACTTTACAGATTACACTATCACATCCAGTTTATTTTTTCCTAAGCATTATGGCTGATCCAATATCATATCCAGCTTATAAGCCAGGTGTTGAAAAATATGGTGAAGCTTTCTTCCAACCAGGAAACTATATTTCAAACGGAGCATACTACTTAAAAGAATGGATACCAAATGGACATATTACAGTAACGAAAAACCCATACTATTGGGATGCTAAAAATGTTCATATAAAAAATGTTGAATTTTTACCAATCGTAGATAGAACATCTGCATATAATGCATATGCTGCAGGTAGAGCTGATTTTGTGATGTATGTTCCATCAAGTAATCTTGGGGAAATTAAGAAAAAATTCCCAGGCCAGCTTAAAACTACTCAATGGTTAGATATGGAGTATTTAGATTTTAACCTAGAGAAAGCACCGTTCAAAGATAATGTGAAATTACGAGAAGCTCTATCTTTAGTAATTAATAGGAGAGATATTACAAAATATGTTACCAAAGAAGGTGATATTCCACTTTATAGTTTATTTCCTACTAGTATTGAAAATGGGCGTTATAAAGATGTTACATACAAGTGGAAAGATTGGCCAATGGAAAAGCGTATTGCTCTAGCTCAGAAACTTTATAAGGAAGCAGGCTATTCAAAAGAGCATCCATTAAAAATCTCTATACAATATAATACTGATTCTGTACACAAGAAAGTAATGGAAGCAATTGCCCAAATGTGGAAACAAACTTTAGGAGTAGAAAGTACAGAAGCAAACTCTGAGTTCAAAGTTTTCCTTAAAGTAAGACAAGCTCATGATTATCAAGGTGTAGCTAGAGATGGTTGGATAGCTGACTTTAATACGATTGATAATTTCTTGGATATGTGGACATGTAATAACCCACAAAATAATCCAGGTTATTGTAATCCTGAATATGATAAAGTTATGAATCAAGCTGAGCAACAACCAACAGCTAAAGCGGCACAACCTTATTATACAAAAGCAGCAGAGATTGGTATGAATGATTATCCAATTATTCCGTTATACTCAAATGCTATTGTGCATCTTGTCAAACCATATGTAAAAAATTATCAAATGGAAACTAACCATCAAGATTATATATATGATAAGTGGTTCTCATTTAACTATAAGAAATAGATTTGATAATAAGGAAAGTAAATGTTTAGTTATATTCTAAGAAGGTTAATGGGAGCTATCCCTACCCTTTTTATAGTTATTTTAATTAGTTTTTTAATGGTTCATATGACTCCAGGAGATCCTTTTGCATCTGATAGAGCATTATCGCCTGAAGTATTAAAGCAACTACATCATCAATATCATTTAGATTTACCATTATGGCAACAATTTTTCTATTATCTTGATGGTTTACTTCACGGTAATTTAGGATATTCTTTTAAATATCAAGGCCAATCTATAAATAACCTTGTATTTCCTGATGGTGGTCAAGGAGGATTTTGGGTTTCTGTTCAATTAGGTATTTTTAGTATTATTATTGCAACGATTTTTGGCGTTATATTTGGTATATTTTCAGCGATAAGCCGTAATACAAAAGTTAATTTTATTGATCATATTATTACTATTATTGCAATGTTATTCATTTCTACTCCTGTAGTAGTAACGGCTCCTATAGCAGTATTAATATTTTCTGTAATATTAGGATGGTTCCCATCTGGTGGTTGGGGTACGTGGAATGATATGATTCTTCCTGTAACTGTATTAGCCATACCATACATTGCTATTATTACACAAATTACACGTAGTAGCTTAATTGAAATAATTAGTTCTCCTTTTATTCGTACAGCTAAGGCTAAAGGCTTATCTATGCCTCGTATTATTTGGAAACATGCTCTAAAGCCATCATTGATGCCAGTGGTATCTTTTTTAGGGCCTGCTATTGCTGGGATTTTAACAGGTTCAGTAGTTGTTGAGACGGTATACACTATTCCAGGAATTGGTGTTCAGGTAGTTCAAGGAGCGACAAATCGTGACTATAACCTTGTACTTGCTTTGACTATTGTGTATAGCGTTTTAGTGATTCTTTTTAATCTAGTCGTTGATATTATCTACGCCTTTTTAGATCCAAAAATTAGATATTAGGAGGTAGATTTATGACTCAAAGTTTTACATTAAATCAAAAAAAGAAAAATGCTGATTTTTTAACAAATATTGTAGAGCAATCTCATGATGAAGCCTTTAAAGGACGTAGCCTTTATCATGATGCTTGGTTACGCTTCAAGAAAAATAAAACAGCAATGATTAGCTTAGTAATATTAGTATTAATAGTTTTAGCTGTAATTATACTGCCTTGGTTTTCGCCATATAGTTATGCAGATCAGAACTTACTTCAAGTAGATCAAGGTCCTAGTGCTGTACATTGGTTTGGTACAGATGATCTAGGTCGTGATGTTTTCACTCGTGTAATGGTAGGTGGGAGAATAACTTTAGAAATAGGATTTGTAGCAACTCTTGTAAGTGTAATAATAGGTACACTTGTTGGTGCTACAGCTGGCTTCTTTGGAGGTAAGATTGATAGTTTTTTAATGCGTATAGTAGACATATTATATGGCCTACCATTTATGTTTTTCGCGATATTGTTAGTCACTATTTTTGGTAGAGACTTTGTTCTAGTCTTTGTTGCTATTGGCGCCGTAAGTTGGCTAGATATGGCAAGGGTTGTTAGAGGTCAAACTTTAGGACTTAAGAGTAAAGAGTTTATTGAGGCTGCATATGTTTGTGGTGTTAAGGAAAGAACGATTATTACTCGTCATATTGTCAGAAACCTAATAGGTATTATAGCTGTATATATCACCCTAACTGTTCCGATAGTTATTATGACAGCTGCATTTTTAAGTTTCCTAGGCTTAGGTGTACAGCCCCCTATGACTGACTGGGGTGGTTTAATTAGTGATGGTGTTGCTGTGATAACTTTCAATTATTGGTGGATTTTAGTTATTCCTTCAATATTTTTAACAGTAACACTATTATGTTTTAATTTTATAGGTAATGGCTTAAGAGATGCCTTAGACCCACGTGAACATCGTTAAGGAGGATTTATGTCATTATTAGAAGTTAAAGATTTAAATGTAAAATTCAAAACTAATGATGATTTAATAAGTGCGGTTAATAATATTAGCTTTACGCTTGATGAAAGTGAAACATTAGGAATAGTTGGTGAATCAGGCTCTGGAAAAAGCCAAACAGTTTTAGCTCTTATGGGGTTATCAGCTCCTAATGCAATTATTACAGGTTCTGTGAAACTAAATGATCAAGAGCTTGTTGGTATGAAAACTAAAGCTCTAAATCAGATTCGTGGAAATGATATCTCGATGATTTTCCAAGATCCTATGACTTCATTAAACCCATATATAAATGTAGAAGCACAGCTTTGTGAAACTATGATGATTCATAAAAATTGTTCAAAAGCTGAAGCTCGTAAACATGCTATTGAAATGCTAGATGCTGTACATATTCCTGATGCTAAAAATAGAATTAAGCTATATCCTCATGAGTTTTCAGGAGGAATGCGTCAACGTGTAATGATTGCTATGGCACTGATGTGTAAGCCTAAACTCTTAATAGCTGATGAACCTACGACGGCTTTAGATGTGACTGTTCAAGCACAGATTTTAAAGTTACTTAATGGCCTTCAAAAAGAGTTTCAAATGGCTACTATTTTAATTACTCATGATATTGGCGTAGTTGCTGGAGCATGTGATAGAGTTATGGTTATGTATGGAGGTTCTCTAGTAGAATCTGCTAATATCAATAGCTTATTTAATAATCACTATCACCCTTATACTACAGGATTAATGGCTGCGACCCCTCGTGTGGATTTACCAAAATCACAACTACAAGCAATACCAGGTGAACCACCTGATTTATCACATTTACCTAAAGGTTGTGCATTTTCACCAAGATGCTCTTATGTAACAGATAACTGTATACGAAAAGCTCCTATACTTGAGAATATGGGAACTAATAATAAGCATTTAGTAGCATGCTTTAATAGTAAAAATATTATAAGAGAGGTTAATAAATAATGACTCAGGATTTTTTATTAAACATTAGTGACTTAAAAATACATTTTCCTCTTAAAAAAGCCTGGCCATGGAAAGAAACTAAGTATGTTAAGGCCGTAGATGGCGTTTCCTTTGATGTAGTAAAAGGTGAAACACTAGGTATTGTTGGTGAATCAGGATGTGGCAAATCAACTCTAATTAGAGCTATTGTAGGACTTGTAAATGCTACAGAAGGTAAAGTTGTTTGGGCTGGAAAAGACCTAACAGCTCTTAAAACAAAAAAAGAATGGCAACCTGTGAGAAAAGATATTCAAATGGTTTTCCAAGATCCATTTGCATCATTAAACCCAAGAATAACTATTGGTAATATCATAGCAGAACCTTTAAGAGTACATGAGCCAAATCTATCATCAAAAGAAAGACTCAAAAAAGTTGAAGAGATTATGAAGTTGGTAGGTTTATCACCTAAGCATGTCAATCGCTACCCTCATCAATTCTCTGGAGGACAATGTCAACGTGTTGGTATAGCTAGAGCTTTAATTTTAAAACCAACTATTCTTGTTTGTGATGAACCTGTTAGTGCACTAGATGTTTCAATCCAAGCACAAATAGTAAATCTATTAAAAGATTTACAAAAGACTCTTAATTTGACTATATTATTTATCGCTCATAATCTAAGTGTAGTTAAGCATATTTCAGATAGAATAATGGTAATGTATCTAGGAAATGTAATGGAAGTTGGCGAATCAAAATCTCTTTGTGATAATCCTCAGCACCCATATACTAAGGCTTTATTATCAGCAGTACCTCTTCCAGACCCTGATTTAGAACGTAATAAGAAAATCCAAATTCTTGAGGGAGATTTACCGTCACCAATAAATCCACCATCAGGTTGTGTTTTTAGGACACGTTGCCCTATAGCAGTATCAGAGTGTGCTACATTAAAACCTAGTGTTACAAAAGTTTCTGATACACGAAAAGTTGCATGTATTAGAGCTTAAACGATTATCTCTCAACTAAACATATACTAGTTTTATAATTATCTAATTGATCAAATAACCTCCTATTTAGAAAATACTCTTTATTTATAAAGTTACTAAAACTAGGAACATCTAAGATATTAATATTTTGAACATTAAAATATAAACCCATTCCCAAGCTTTTTATTACGGCTTCTTTAGCATTAAAAACTTCAAAGAAAAAATCTAATTTATCAAATTCATTAGTCAGTTGATTATAATAAGATATTTCCTCTGGATGCATTATTATATTAATCAAATCTTGATGGTTAATTTTAGTATCTATAAATTCAATATCTACACCAATATTATATTTATTACTAATCGCAACTATTATATATTCCTCAGAATAAGAGACGCTAAAATCAATACTATTATTAACTTTTAATACAGGCTTCTGATACTGACCATATTTTAGTTCAAAACTATTAATTTGATATTTAGATTTTAAATAATTATACAAAAAACTACGTGCTAATAATCTTTTATCTTGATCTATTTTAAACTTATATTTTTTGACTTCTAAGACTTGATTATCTGGAATAATATCTAAATCTATCTGACTCATGTTTTCTGATATTTTTAATAAAAAAATATCAGTAGATCTTAAGTTACATTTATCAAATCTAAATTTAGAAATCACAGTAAAACATAATCTATAAAAGGTAAAGGATAAAAGTATTTTAATTAAAACATCTACTTAAGAACAGAATATTTTTTTATAAACTCATTTCTAAGATCTGTCTAGTATCTGCCAATGTAATATCTTGATGCTCACCTAAAGCATTCATTCCATTAGTTTCAAGACTTTTTATTATCTTATCAAAGTGCTCAGTACCAAAATCATAAGAACTTAATTTTGTAGCGTTTCCAATTCTTTCAAAAAACTCTACTGTTTTAATTATAGCTATATCAATTTTTTCATCCTTTCTTACAGATCTAGGTACACCCCATACCCTTTCAGCATATTGAGCTATTTTATCACCTTTTTTATCTCTCTTATGTTGCATAACACTTGGTAGAATAATAGCAAGAGTCTGAGCATGATCTAAACCATAAAAAGTTGTCAACTCATGACCAATCATATGAGTAGACCAGTCCATAGCAACTCCTCGGGAAATTAAAGAATTAAGAGCCATAGTTGCTGACCACATTATATTTGCTCTTACATTATAGTCATTAGGTTTATCAATAAGTTTATCGCCCTCTTCAATAAGAGTTTGTAATATTCCCTCAGCAAATCTATCTTGTAAAGGAGCATTTTGTGGAAATGTTAGATATTGTTCCATAACGTGTACAAATGCATCAACTACACCATTTGCAACTTGACGAGCTGGTAAAGTATAAGTAACTTCAGGATCTAATACTGAAAATTTAGGAAATACTTTTTCACTCATAAAAGCTAGCTTTTTATTTATTTCTCTTCTTGAAATAACTGCTCCAGCATTCATCTCAGATCCTGTCGCAGGAATAGTTAAAACTGTACCAAAATCGACAGCATTTTTAACTTCAGCACCCTTTGCTAAGATATCCCATGGTTGGCCATCAAACTTGACCGCTGCTGAAATAAATTTAGTAGCATCTATTACTGATCCTCCACCAACAGCTAATATAAAATCTATATTATTTTCTTTTATATATTCTACTGCTTTCATACAAGTTTCATATTCTGGATTTGGTTCAATTCCTGAAAACTCATATAAATGATGATTTACTAAAGCATCTTTTACTTGCTGATAAACACCATTTTTCTTGATGCTCCCACCACCATATATCATCAAGATTTTTTTATCTTTACTTATAGCATCAGATAGCTTAGCTATTTCACCTTTACCGAAGAAAATTCTTACTGGATTATAATATTCAAAATTTTGCATGTTAGCCCCTTAATTTTATATAACTCCTCTGTAAGTATATCTTTTTTAAAATAAAAATAAATTTACATCTTTATTTTTTTAAAAGTATAATTTGTGTAATTTTTTAAAAGGTTTATGAAATGATGAAAAATATAAGATATCTTCTACTCCTTATAATATTTATGAGTTTCGGATATTCTCAAACAGTAAATGTTGCTGCTGTTCAGATGCTTATTAAACAACAATCTTTCGAACAATTTGCTACAAATATTGAGCAAATGACTAAGGAAGCTAAGAATCAAGGTGCTGAAATAGTTGTTTTCCCAGAGGATGATTCTGTAAATCTTATTAATGATTTACCATGGAATAAACAAAGTATTGTTGAGCTTAGTAGTTATTATTCAAAAACTAAAAATTTGATCTCTAAATTATCTAAAAAGTTTAATATTGTTTTAGTGGGTGGAACTATCGCAAAAGATGATAATGGCAAGATATCGAATACTGTTATAATAGGCTTACCAAATGGTCAAATAATAGAAAATGATAAAGTTTACCTAACACCTGAAGAAAGAAATGTTGGTTATACAAAGTTTGGTAAAGATATTCTAGTCTTAAATTATAAAGGTGTTAAAATTGCAATTTTGATATGTTATACAAGTGAGTTTCCTAATATCTCTCAAGAACTTTCAAAAATAAAACCTGACATAATAATAGTTCCATCATATACAAATGATCTTTATGGTCTAAATAGAGTTCATACTGCAGTAAAAATGTTATCAATACAAAATTTTGCTTATGGTATGGTTGTTGGTATGGCTTCTGGTTTCGATAGACAACATACTCAAGGTGTTGATGGAGTTAGTCAAATACTATTTACATCTCCTCAAAATAAAGCCTTTGCTCTTAATTACCTTAAAAAAGGTAATTTTAATAAAGAGGATATTGTTATTGAAAAGCTAGATATATCAAAACTGCATGCGGCACATAAAAACTATGATGCATTCCCTAATGAGGATATAAAATATAATAATAACTTAAATATTAAAAATATAACTTTTAAATAATAATTTTTCAAAAACTAGAATCCTACTCTATAAATATTTGTTATACTTTTGCTAATATTAAATTTTTATAAGTCCTTATGAAATATACTAAACTAGGTAAAACTGATATTGATATTAGTAGAATATGTTTAGGAACTATGACTTGGGGTAGACAAAATACTCAAGCAGAAGGTTTTGAACAAATGGATTATGCTTTATCACGAGGCATAAATTTTTGGGATACTGCTGAGATGTATGCAATCCCACCAACTGCTAAAACATATGGTAAAACAGAAGAAATAATTGGAAATTGGTTTAAAGCAACAAATAAACGTAATGAAATAATTTTAGCTACTAAATTTTCTCCTATGCCATGGGCAAGAAATGAAGAAAATCCAACAACAAATAAAGCTAATATTATTGATGCAGTAAACAATAGCTTAAAACGCTTACAAACTGATTATATAGATCTCTATCAATTTCATTGGCCTACAAATAGACCTCACTATCATTTTGGTAATTGGTGGGACTTTGAACCTTTAGCTGGTCAACAAAATAAAGATAAAATAGTTGAAAATATCTATGAAATTCTTCTAACATGTGATGAGCTAGTTAAAGCTGGTAAAATTAAATATATAGGCTTATCAAATGATTCTGCTTGGGGTATTAATCAATTTATTAAATTATCTGAAAAGCATAACTTACCTCGCCTTCAGAGTATTCAACATGAATATAATATTAATAGACGCAGAGATGAAACAGATGTTATGGAAACATGTGCTTTAGAGGATATATCTTATTTAGCATGGTCTCCTCTTGAGCAAGGAGTTATAACAGGTAAGTATCGTAATGGTGCACGCCCTGCTGGCACTAGAATGTCAGCTGAAATTTTAGATGGCCAAGAAGATCGTTATGGTTTTAGATTTGATACAAATGATGATGCAGTAACAGAATATATTAATGTTGCTAAAAAACATAACTTAGATATCTGCCAAATGGCAATAGCATTCACAATTAGAAAGCCATATATGAGTTCTAGTATAATTGGTGCTACATCAATGGAACAATTAAAAACAAATATTGATGCCATTAATCTAAACTTATCAAAAGAAGTACTTGCTGATATTGAGAAAGTTCGAAGAAAATATCCTGTACCATTCTAAAATAGTTTTTTTAAAACCATTCGCTTATTCACTAGCAATATTATTTGTTATAATTTTCATCTATTTTTTTAAAAAACATTAGATATGAAATATATTAAGCTAAGTAAAACTGATATTAATATTAGTAGAATATGCTTAGGAACTATGACTTGGGGAGAACAAAATACTCAGTCAGAAGGTTTTGAGCAAATGAACTATGCTTTATCACAAGGTGTAAACTTTTGGGATACTGCAGAAATGTATGCTTTTCCTAGAACTCCAGAAACTTATGGTAAGACAGAAAAAATAATTGGTAATTGGTTTTCAAAATATAAAAAAAGAGAGGATGTTATACTTGCAACGAAATTCTCTCCAGTATCGTATATTAGAAATGAAGTTAATCCAGAAACAAATAAAGTCAATATTATTCAAGCTGTTGATAATAGCTTAAGGCGTCTACAGACAGATTATATCGACTTATATCAATTTCATTGGCCTACGAATAGACCTCATTATCATTTTAATTTATGGTGGAATTATGAGCCTACTAAAGATAATTCTGATAAACCTAAAATTATTGAAAATATTCTTGAGACTCTACAAACATGTGATGAGCTTATTAAAGCTGGTAAAATTAAACATATTGGAATATCAAATGATTCAGCTTGGGGAATAAATCAATTTTTAAACCTTTCTGAAAAATATAATTTACCACGAATCTAAAGCCTTCAAAATGAATATAATTTATTACGCCGTAGAGATGAAACTGATATTATGGAGATATGTGCTCTTGAGAATATTTCATATCTAACATGGTCCCCTCTAAATATGGGAGTATTATCAGGGAAATATCTGAATAATAAACGCCCTAGTGATTCACGCATGTCAGATAGATTCCTTTCTAATCAGAATTTAAAAGATATGTTAGCTTATAGACTTGAGGTAAAAGATGGCGTTATAAATAGTTATATTAATATAGCTAAAAAACATAACTTAGATATATGTCAAATGGCAATCGCATTTACAATTCGTAAACCATATATGAGTTCTAGTATAATTGGCGCAACATCAATGGAACAATTAAAAACAAATATTAGCGCTATTAATCTTGAGCTATCACAAGAAGTATTAGCAGATATAGAAGAAGTAAGAAGAAAATATCCAGTTCCTTTTTAAAATGAGAAATAAAACTAACAATCAGATATATTTTTTATTATTTATAATATTTTTTAGTGTTGTTGGTACTTCAATGCCCTATGCTATTTTTGCGCCTTTATTTATTAATAATTATAGTTTATTTCCTTACGCCTCCCAAGAAATATTAAATATTGGACTGGGTTTTACTCTAGCTGTATATCCTCTAGGACAATTTATAGGAGCACCTATTATTGGTAGATTTTCAGATAAATATGGACGTAAAAAAATTTTAATAAATACACTTATCTTTTCAGCTATTGGATATTTTTTATCTTTTATTGCAATATCTAAAGGTAGTGTATTCTTGTTGATTATAACAAGATTCATAACAGGAGCTTTTGAGGCTAATTATATTGTAGTTCAAGCATTTATTGTTGATATAACAAAAAATAAGCAAAAAGACTTAGGTAAATTATCAGCAACGGCATCTTTAGCTTATGTTCTTGGCCCCATTATAGGTGCTGTATTATGTAATCATCATATAGTGTATTGGTTTGACTATGCTACACCTTTTCTTTTTGCAGCTTTTGTATCAATTATATTAATGATATTAGTGAAATATAAACTTACAGAGAGTATGCCAAAAATAACTTCAAAGAAAATAAATATATTTGAAGAATTTAGAATTATTAAAAATTTATCAAACGTTATCAGGAACGATTCAATAAAAATACTGCTATTTAGTAGTACGTTTTTATCATTATCTATTCTAACTTATTATGAATTTTATCCCGTTATACTTGCAAATAATTGGGACATGAAATCTATGACTATTGCAATATTAACAGCGATATATAGCATAAGTCTTTCTATAAGTGTGTTGTACCTTCCTTCATTCTTAAATAGAAGATTCTCATTAAAGAAAAATTTATATTTGATGTTTAGTATTATGCTCATAGGCTATCTTTTATTAATCTCTAATAATATTTATTTGGTTATTTTATAGTTTGCTCTTCTAGGACTAGCATTTGGTACAGCTAATAATTTGCAACTAGTTATGCTTTCTGATATTGCACCAGATGATAAGCAAGGAGAAATACTAGGCTTACGTGCTTCTTTATCAATGTTCGGAAATGCTATTGTATGTATATTTGGTGGATTTATTATTATATTTTCTGTTAATTTTGCAGCCCTAATAAGCATATTTTTTATATTACTAACTATTATTGGAATAACTTTTTTAAAGAATAAGAAAAGTTTAGATCTCTAAAAAATTCTTTAAGGTCTCTAATCCATTCTCTGTTAAATATGCTTCCGGATGATATTGCACACCAAATATTTTGGCTTTTTTATGCTTAAAAGCCATAATTTCTTTATCTTCAGTTGTAGCTATCGTTACTAATGGATTCTTAATCTTATCTACTATTAGTGAATGATAGCGCGTGACATTAAAGCTATCAGGAACATTCTTATATAACTTAGACTCTTCTATTTGAAAAACTCTAGAAGTCTTACCATGATATATCTGTTTAGCCTTTATTATATTAGAACCATAATATTGAGCTATTAGCTGATGACCTAAGCATATACCAAGTAAAGGTATATTATTTTGCTCACAGTACTCAATAATTGAGTATTTATCTTTTAACTCATTAGGATGCCCAGGTCCTGGGCCAATTACAATATGGCTATACTTTGTGATATCATCTATTTCCTGATCTGTCTTTTTAACACATACTTCATAGCCAAGATAGGTCATATAATCAACAATAATATTTGTAAATGAATCATAATGATCAATATATAAAACCATATTAAACCTCTAAATATGCTGGTATCAAACCTCTGACACTATTGAGAAGATATATCGAATCCGCAGATTTTAAGTCATCTATAGTCAAACTTTTAGGCTTTAGATTTTTTTCAATTATCATAGATTTTCTAGCGACTCCATCTAAGACTCCATCATCTTGTTTTGGTGTATAGAACTGCTTATCTTTTTCTATAACTAGATTATGAAATCTTGTCTCTGTAATATAGTCATTTTCATTTAAAAATATAAGCTCAGAATTTTTTTTTGTAGCAATATATTTATTATGCATTTGAGTATAAAAACCACGCGTAGAATCATGAGTTGTCTTATATTGAAATAATTTATTTTTAGAATTTATCTTCTCTGGACAAACTATCAGCTTAACAGGACCTATAAAACTCGTATCAATATGACTATGTTCAATTATTATAGATCTATCATAGTTATATTCAAGACGCACTTTATACTCTTTATTTTTGTTTAATTTCTTACAATAGATTTCTAACTGTTTTTTAATATCTTCTATATCTATATCAAAAAAGAATCGCTTAGCTGATTTTTCAAGACGTTCTAAATGTAAATCTAAATATTTAAATCCATCACAATAATAAAGACTTTCAATCAAAGAAAAGCTTGGCTTATATATACTTTTAATGAATCTTATCTTGGTATCCATTTCATGCCATTCCGATTCTGCATCAGAATATACAGTTATTCCACCACCTACACCTATTTGCAGATTATTTTGATATTTTTGAATAGTACGAATAGCTACATTAAAACACATATCATTATTGGGTAAAATATAACCAATGCTTCCTGTATAAACTCCTCTTTTTTGTCTCTCTATTTCTTTTATTAACTCCATAGTTCTTTTTTTAGGAGCTCCAGTTATAGAGCCACAAGGAAATAAACCATCTAAAACTTTCCTAAAAGATATTTGTTTATCAACTTTAGCTGATATTTGTGAAGTCATTTGCAAAAGATTTTTATACTTTTCTATTGAAAAAAGATTATCCACCTTAACTGTATGAGTATTTGCTATGCCTGATAAATCATTTCTTAATAAATCTACGATTATTAAATTTTCAGCTTTATTTTTATCACAAGATTTTAGCTCTTCAAAGATTTCTAAATCTTTTTGATCATTACCACTAAGTCTAGCAGTACCTTTCATTGGCTTTACTATGATTGTCTTATCTTCTTTTTTAAAGAAAAGTTCAGGAGAAATTGAAACTATATCAGGATTTAAAAATGGTAAGTATGCTGCATATTTTACTGACTGGCTCTGTTTTAGGCTAGTATACAATTCTTGGGCATCAAACTCAGAAGTAGCATAAATATTTTTAGTTAAATTAATTTGATAGCTTTCACCATCAGTAAGAGCTTGTTGTACTTTTTTGAATCCTCTCAAATAGTCTTCATAACTAAAACTATCTATCATTAAATCAATAGGCTTAGCAATACAGAGAGACTTAGTAATAATATTATGGCTAAAGGTTTTAAAAGCTACAAAATGAAGTAATTTACCATCATTAGGAGAACGTAAATGTTTTAGCTCATCTTTTAAATAATAACCTGCTTCGTAACTAAGGTAGCCTGCTAAATATAACCCTTGTTGTTGAAGGTTTTCTAGCTCATAAAAAGCAAACTCTAAAGACTCTTTATCATAAGCTACTACTTCTTTAATAGGATTATAAAAATAATAACTTTTTTTACTAGTTAAAGTATCTTCAAATATAGCAAACTTAGGTATATTAGAACTCATAATTTATCTGTTCTTTCAGTTTTTTTCTATCTGTCTTACCTGTTGGTGTTATTGGAATCTTATCTATATAGACAATGCCATCTAACATCTTATATTGTGATAAATATTTAGCAAGTTTATTATTTATGTATTCTAATGAATACTCTTTCTCTGCAACTAAATATGCCCAAATACTTTCACCCCATATTTTATCGTATTTACCTACAACAACACAGCTTTTAATCTCTGATATTTTTAAAATGGATTGCTCTAATTCTATAGGTGAAATATTTGAGCCTCCTTTTATTATAATATCCTTATATCTACCATAAAAAGTAAGCTCATATTTTTGACTATCAAAACTACCTATATCTCCAGTTTCTAACCATTCTTGTTTATTATTCAAAGGAAGTATATAGTTTTTGATAAAAATCTTACCATAATTACTATTCACAAATTTGTCTATTCTTACTTTAGTATCTTTAAAAATTTTTATAGTATTAGAATTTTTATCGGATAAATTTTGTCCATATCCAAAGACCTCTGTCATACCAATACCATTTAATAAAGGTATACCTAGTTTTGTCTTAACCAAATTATTTAAAGATTCGGATGCTACATCTCCAGCAACACTTAAATAATGTAACTTATTATTTTTATTAATATATTCTTGAACTAAGAAATAATACATTGTTGGTAATAAAGCTAAAGCTGTCACATTAGATTCATTAATAACTTTAGCTACTAATTTAGGATTAAATTCTCGAATAACTGTAATATCTAATCCCATAATCAATGCTGGTAAAAGCTGATAAGAAAAAGCAAATGCATGATTTATTGATAAAGCTATTAATAAATGATCATCTTGATTAAGACCTAGATCATCAACCCTATTTTGAGCATATTTTATAATTTGATTAATATTATGCTGGTGCTTTTGGTAAAAACCTGTAGTTCCTGAACTAATATGAGCTGTTATTACTTTTTCAAACATCTTATAATTCTGTGTTTTAGGTATACTCTTAAGAAATTCTATTTCATCTTTAATATATAGTATTTCTAATTCATTTAATTCTAATTGACACAATTTATCTGTTATAAATAGCGAGTTTTCTTCTAATATAC
Source organism: Francisella sp. 19S2-4 (assembly GCF_036281795.1). Lineage (NCBI taxonomy): Bacteria > Pseudomonadati > Pseudomonadota > Gammaproteobacteria > Thiotrichales > Francisellaceae > Francisella > Francisella sp. 19S2-4. The sequence goes on along the minus strand of NZ_JAWUZH010000007.1, from coordinate 41,398 downwards.
CTCCAAGCTCCGCATCAACCAATCTAGGATTTATTGGAACAAAAAAATCTATATCTGCTATCCAACTAGCGATGTATAGAGTAATTGATAATGGTGAGTTTTTTAAATTAGAAAAAACTTTTCTATAGCTATAAGATTCTAGCAATCTTGCTAAATCATAAGATTTGCTTAAAAGATCTTGATATAAAAACTTATTTTCACCAAAAAAAAGCCCTTTACTTTTATGATGATTTTCAATATTTTCAAAAAATTTTTTAAGTTGACTCATTTTTGAGTAATTAATTATTCAAGTGCTTGCTAATATGATATATTAAATTAAAATTTTATATTTAATTCTTTTAACCAAATGCAACAATCTTTATTTTTAAATGAGCTTGAGATCTATGTTAGTCTAGGATGTTCTGAAGAAGAGCGATCTTATAAACAAATGATCAGGCTTGATATCGAACTAGAATTCAATCAAAACTATTCTGCTAGCAATACTGATAACTTAGAAGAAACTATTTGTTATTACACTTTAAGAAACAACATTCAGAGCTTCTGCGATAATATTAGTTGTAATCTTATCGAATACTTAGCAAAACAAATATTTCTTTTTATTCAAAATAGTTACAATGATGTAAAAGTTAAATATTTAAAACTTATTAAAGCCCCACCTGTTTCACAGATAAAAGTAGCTAGTTTTATTATTAGGAACTAGTATGCAATATATTATAGGAATTGGGACAAATATAGGTTTTACTATTGAGAACATTCATCTAGCAATAGATGCTCTAGAAGCATTACCAAATATTAGAGTTATAAGAAAAGCTAGTTTATATAGTAGTAAAGCTTTACTAAAAGAAGGAGCTCCTAAAGATTGGGATATTATTTTTTTAAATACAGCTGTAAAAATCAGCACTACCCTCAATCCACAAGAGCTTTTAATTATATTAAAAAATATTGAGAAAAATATTGGTAGAGATCTAAATGCTCCTATTTGGTCGCCAAGAATTATTGACTTAGATATTTTAGCTGCTGAAGATTTCATTCTAGAAGCTGACAACCTCTCAATTCCTCATAAAGAATTACTCAATCGTAATTTTGCCTTAGCTCCATTATTAGAGCTATCTAAAAATTGGCATCACCCTAAAAAAATTGATATAGACCTAAGTCTAAGATTAAAAGAGCTTGATCCAATTGAAAAACTGAAGCAATCTCTTTCAAATACTATGCGTATGGGTATTGTAAACTTATCTGATCAATCTTTTTCAGATGGATATTTTGATAATGATAAACGTAAGTTAAATTTAGAAGAACTTATAGACAATGGCGCTGAAATTATAGATATAGGGGCAGAATCAACTAAACCTGATGCTAAACCAATATCAATAAATGAAGAGTTTCAAAGACTTGATACATTTCTAGAATATATTAAATCAAATCTTACAAATTTAAAATATAAGCCTTTAATTAGTATAGATACTCGTAAATTAGAAGTAATGCAGCAGATCTTAGAAAAGCATCATGATATTATCTGGATGATAAATGATGTTGAGTGTAATAATATTGAGCAAAAAGCTAAATTAATTGCAAAATATAACAAAAAGTATGTAATAACACATAATTTAGGAATAATAGATAGAAATCAATATCTTGATAGAGATAATGCTATAGATGAGATCTGTAAATATATTGAACAAAAGAAAAATATTTTATTAAATTACAATTTAGCTAAAGAAAATATATTTTTTGATGTTGGATTTGGCTTTGGTAAAAAAACTGATACTGCTAAATATTTACTAGAAAATATTATTAAGATAAAAGAAAGACTAAATTTGAAAGCGCTAATTGGTCACTCACGTAAACCATCAGTTTTAGGGCTTACAAAAGATATAGATCTAAACACTTTAGATAAAGCAACAAGAGAGCTTTCACGAAAGTTAGAAAAATTAAATATTGAAATTATAAGAGTACATAAAATTTAAAAGGAATTAAACTATGACATATCATCCAAGTTTAGAAGCAATATTAGATACTCCTGAAGTTCGACGAATAAAAAAGTTAGATTTAAGAGAGCAGCGTGAAATCTTTAAAAGTCTATCTATTGGTCAAATTAAAAGAATTCCTCGTCCTGATATTCTCGAAGAAGATATAAAATTAGAGAATAATACTATACTAAGACACTATAGGTCTAAAAAGCCAAATGGTAAAGCTCTGCTTTTTATTCATGGAGGTGGATGGTCTCTAAATTCGATTGATACTTATGATCATGTATGTCGTTATCTTTGTGATCAAGGAAATTTTGATATTTTCTCACTTGCTTATGGTTTAGCTCCTGAGCATAAGTACCCTAATGCTATTGAGCATGCATTATTTGCTTATGATTGGTTATACCAAAATATTAGTAACTACAAGATTGATCCTAAAAATATCTTTGTAATGGGAGATAGTGCTGGAGGAAATCTTGTCACAATTATTTGTCATGAGCGTCAACAAAATATGCCTAAAGCACAAGTACTATTTTATCCTGCTGTTGATATGTATACAAAATATGAAAGTAACCATAAATATGATGAATACAAATATCATCTTACTGCAGAGTGGTGTGAAATGATGCTTAAAGCATATCTTGGTGATGAGATTATGTCTCAACCTAAAAAACTTAGAGAGCCTACAATATCTCCTTTGTTTTATGAAGCAACAAAGCAACCTGATACATTAATCGTATCGGCTACTCATGATATCTTAATTGATGGAGTTTATGCTTATGAGAAAAAGCTTAAAGAACAAGGAACTTTAGTTGAAACTCATTATGATGATGAGATGTATCATGGTTTTATGACTACAATTGGAATTAGCCCTTTGCCAAATGCTAAAATAGCTCTAGATAAAGTTGTAGAATTTGTTAATAATAGATAAAAAATAATTTGATATTATGACTCCAGTTTTTAAAACAAGGAAAAAATTTGGTGAGCAATCAGAGCAGTTAATAGCAAGATTTAACGAGCTCCCAGCCTTTGTAGCGACAGGAGGCGAAATAGTTTTTGTATCAGATGATTTTCTTGAGGTTCATCTAAAATTCAATCTAAATGAAAATACTAAAAACTATCATGGTACAGGTTTTGGTGGGGCTATATATTCTTCTTTAGATCCCATTTACCCTCTTCAACTATGCGAGATTCTTGGTGATGATTACGTTGTATGGGATTTATCTGCAAATATAGACTATCTTAAGCCAATTACCGAACATGTATATGCAAGATTTTTATTGTCTAAAAAAATTATTACTACTATAAAGCAGGATGTTTTATCTAACAATAAAGCTATAATTAGTCTACCTGTATGTTATGTAGATTCTAAAAAAAATATCTATGCTAAAGCTACGAAAACTATATATATAGCAGATAGAGAATATTTTTATAAAAAAAATAAAATTAATAAGTCATATTAGATAACTATAATATTTCTGAGTTTATTACTTTATGAAGTATCTAAAAAAGAATAAATTCTAAATTCTTTTCTAATAAATCGTAAATTAAGTAATTATTGTTAGTTTTATATTATTATAAACACTACTTATTTACTAAGCATTTTATTTCTTTCAGCTAAAGCTTGATTAACTATTTTATTAAACTTCTCATAGCTACAGTAAGTTTTATTATCACATGCAGGAATCTTAATATCTTTACCATTATAAGTTATGTTTACTACATAATTATTATGAACTTTGAATAATTCAAAATTCATATATGAAGCATAGTGTGGATTTGTATATATAGGATCACCAAGAGCGCTCATTACGATTGCAATAGTCGTATCATGTCCTCCATAAACAATATATTTAAGCTTATTATTTTGATTATTAATTTTTGATGATAAATACTTATTTAAATTATCCAAGAATGGAGATCCAAGTAAATCTCCAATATTTTTCGGACCAAGCTCATATAACCCTGCCCAATTAGTTAATGGATAATATTTATTATAAGTTTTCATACTAATACCTTTTGGGAAAGGCACATTGTAGATAGTACGGACATGTAAATCATCAAAAAGTCCACCAGCATCAGAAAGATTTGTTATTTTATATCCTGCAATTTTTGACCATTCATCTAACTGTTTTTCAGATACTTCACCGTTATATTTTTTCCATACTGCTTGTGTATGGACTTCTTTTTCTGCAAGCTGATTAAATACTTGTGATTCTTTTCCAGAGCCAATATCAAATACTGGAGCATTCGGCAAAGTAAATATAGGAATAGGATTTAATGCACCAGGCAATGCAGGTAATCCCGAATCTAACTTTGGACCAGTTCCAAGAGGATATAACCCATATAAGAATGATTGAGTACTCACAACTAGTCTATTTTCCTGTCCTGCCAATGATATAATTGTTCCATTAGAATATGTCTTTGGTAAAAGATGATATTTATTCATATAAAGTTGTCTTATATATTTCCCAAGCTTATATTCTTCTCTCATTCCAAGAGGTGTTAACTCTCCATCCCCTCCTTTCCATGAATAACTATATTGAGGATTTCTAATTGGCATCCATGGAGTTCTATCTCCATGCCTGATCAAAGTCGCAGCAAATACAAGCTGACCATTAGATATGGTGTCATCTTTTTTTACTGGTGTAGGATTATCTAAAGAAAATCCTATAGATAAACCAAATAAGCTAGTTACTAACAACGTAGAAACTTTTTTTAAATTCATTTTAACTTCCCTTTACTTAAAATTTATTTTCTTATCTCTCACTAAAAATAAGCTTATAACCATTAATTATCTTAGATAGGATAAAAAATCTTCTTAAACATACTAATAAATAAATCATAAAATTTGCTATACAACAATATAAAACAAGTTCTAATTAATATTAGCTAAGCTGTTTAAGAGCATTTATAATTGCCTGCTTTGTAACTTTTTTTAAGTAAATGATATCATCTGGCTTTGAATTTAAAGGTGGTAGCCAATAAAGTGTATTACCAAGTGGTCTGAGTAATGCGCCTAATTTAATAGATTCTTTATAAACATCAAAGCCAAATCTATATTTATCTATATCTAAATCCGCGGCAATCATACCTCCAAGATTTCTAATATTCTTAAAGATAGGAATTTCTTGCTGTATTTCTAAAAAGCAGTTATACATTAGAGTTTCTAATTCTATTATATTATTTAATATATTCTCTTGTTCGAAAATATCCAAAACACTATTTGCAGCTACAACTCCTAAGATATTGCCACTATGAGTATGTGAGTGTAGAAATGCTTCGGAAACTTTATCTTTATAAAACATATCATAATATTGATTTTTTGTCAGAGTTACACTAAAAGGTATCACTCCAGATGTAATGCCTTTTGATATACATAGAAAATCTGGAGAAGCATCTAGATAATCTAATGCAAATAATTTACCTAACCTTCCAACACCCGTCATAATTTCATCAAAAATAATATAAATATCATTTTGCTTACACCAGCTACATAACCTATTGAGATAATCTTTACTATATAACAACATACCTCCAGCTCCTTGACATAGAGGCTCAACTATTAGCACATTTATACTTTGTTTATTTTCTTCTAAAAATTTTTCTGTCTTATCCCAATGATGTTTTGCATCCTCCCACAGAGGATCTGTTTTACTATTTACATATGGTAAATCTTTTATAATTAGACTATCAAATAATAAAGGTTTATATGGCTCTGAATATAAACCACAATCACTAACACTCATAGTTGCTAAAGTTTCACCATGATAAGAGTTTTCAAGACAAACAAACTTAGTTTTATAGGTTTGATTTCTAAGTTGACGTAAATGTATAGTCATCTTTAAAGCAATTTCAACAGCACATGAACCATCAGCTGCATATAGTGTTTTATCCATTGATGTTAGTTTGCATATTCTATTACCAAAATACTCAATTTCATTATTGGTTGTATTAGCAAATATTGTGTGTTCAAACTTATCAAGCTGATTCTTTAATCTATTTACGATATATGGATGCCTATGTCCTAAAGATTTACACCACCAACTAGATATAGCATCAAAAAGTTTTCTGTTATCTTTTGTATATATATAACTACCTTCTGTTTTATTGATATTCAAAGGAGGAACTTTTTCAAAGTCTTTCATTTGTGTACAAGGGTGCCATATATTAGTGTTATACTTCATTGTAAACTATTATTATATTTTTTGGTTGACATAAATTATATACAAGATATACAATAATTTACAACCTAAAGTTATCAACCATACAAACATGAATTTAGAACAGATTAAAACAATTTATGATAAGCCTCTTACAGAATTAATATTTAATGCTCTAGAAGTTCATAAGAAAAATTTTAATAATGATATAGAGCTATGCTCATTAAAAAGCATAAAAACAGGAACTTGTCCTGAAGATTGTAAATACTGCCCTCAAAGTGGGCATTACAATACAAAAATACAGAAACATAAGCTCCTAGATATAGATAATATTTTAGAAGAGGCAAAACAGGCGAAAGCTAGTGGTTCAAAAAGATTCTGCATGGGAGCAGCCTGGAAAAATATACCTAAGAAAGATTTAGATAAAGTTACTAATATTATATCTGAAGTAAAAAAGCTAGGATTAGAAACATGTGTAACTTTAGGTAGTATAAATCCTGAAGAAGCGACAAAATTAAAAGAGGCTGGTTTAGATTATTATAATCATAATTTGGATACTTCAAGAAGGTACTATCCTGAAATAATTTCAACTCGAAAATTTGATGAAAGAATCGAAACTATAAGAAATATAGCTAATGCAGATATCAATGTTTGCTGTGGTGGTATATTAGGAATGGGAGAATCCCTAGATGATAGACTTAGTTTATTATTGGAGTTATTAGAATTACCATCACCACCGAAAAGCATTCCAATCAATACTTTAATACCTGTAAAAGGGACTCCTCTAGGAGACAAATATTCAGAAGCACAGATTGATAATATAGAACTTGTGAGATTTATAGCAACAACTAGAATTCTTTTCCCTGAAGCTAGACTTAGACTATCAGCAGGTAGAGAAAATATGTCTATAGAAACGCAAACATTGTGTTTTCTTGCAGGTATTAACTCTATTTTTTATGGTAATAAACTTCTAACTGAGAATAATGCTACTGTAAATTCAGATAACTATCTATTATCAAAGCTGGGGTTAACAGCTTAATCTAAAATCATGCTAAATCTAGAAAATAAGTATATTCAGTATCAAAAAGATAACTTATTAAGGGAGCTAAAAGCTAGCAATATTAATACAGATAAATCCATTATTGATTTTACTACTAGTGACTACTTAGATTTATCTAAATCCATTAATTTAAAACAATGTTTAATTGACGGTTTTGACAAATATGGTTTTGGTAGCAAAGGATCTAACATTGTTTGCGGATATACAGATGAGACTAAAGAGTTTGAAGTAGAATTTGCTAAATTTGTTAATTATCCTAGAGCTATATTTTTTAGCTCAGGTTTTATGGCAAATCTAGCTATTTATTCAACTTTATTTGATAAAAGCCAGACAATATTTGCTGATAAGTATATTCATGCCTCTATTATTGATGGTATCAAGTTGTCACAAGCAAAATTAAGAAGATATAAACATCAAGATTTAGATCATCTAGAAAATATTTATAATAATAAAAGTTATATAACTACTGAAGGAGCTTTTAGTACTTATGGAACAGTTAGTAAACTAGATAAAATATCAAATATAGCCAGAGGTAAATTAATAGTTGATGAGGCGCATAGCTTTGGTATTTTAGGCAAATGTGGTAAAGGCTCTATAGATAAGCATAGACTTAAACATACTGACTGTCCTATCAGTATCCTTCCTTTAGGTAAGGCTTTTGGTGGGGTTGGTGCTATGATTTGCACTACAAATAGCATTGCTGAATACCTAATCCAATTTGCTAGAAACTATATTTATACTACAGCCCTACCCCCATTAATACTAAAAACTTCAATATTACAATTAGAAAACTTAAAATCTGCAGATAACCAAAGACTGACTCTTTATAAGAATATAGATCTCTTTAATCAATTATGTAAACACAAAAATTTAGAGTTATTATCAGATAATATATCTCCTATTAAAAGCATATTAATAAAGGATAATAACTTAGCTATAAACTTGAAAAATAAACTTTATGATAAAAATATTATAGTCTCTTGTTTTAGATATCCAACAGTTCCTAAAGGCCAATCCCTTCTTAGATTTTCATTACATTCTAGTAATACATTAGATCAAATTCAAGAAGCTTTAGAAATTATCTCTAAGGAGTTAAATTATGGATATATATAATAAAGTCGAAACAAATTTCTCTAATGCAAACCAGTATACACAAAAAAGTAGTATCCAGAATAAAGTTAGACAACTACTTTTAGCAGAAACTTTAAAATACTCAAAACTACCAAACTACAATCATATACATAAGATATTAAACTTAGGAGTTCGAGACCTTTCAGAACCTTTCGAACTAAATAGAGCATTCAATCCTAATAAAATTGATATTGGAGATATTGCTCCCCCACAAAATTCTAATAGTATAAAAAATCTAAATACTTATAAACTTAACTTTGATAAGGATTTAGATATAGTTGCTAATGACTATGATTTAATATTTTCAAATATGTCATTTCAATGGAGTCAAGATTTTAAAAACTTAATAGAAAATATCGCAAGTAAACTAAATAATCGTTCTATTTTAGCTTTTAGTACAATTTTGGATGATAATTTTTATGAATTAAAAGATATCTTACGTATAAATAGTATGTATAATAAATCATCTATCTTAGAATTTATCAAAAAAGCTAATCTAAACTGTCTATACGATAATAGCTTCTATATAAACCAAAACTTCAATAGCTTTAAAGAAGTTATTAATCATCTTAAATCTACAGGTGTAAATACATATACAGGAAATAAAGCCAATCATAATTATAAGAAAATAAAACAACTATATTCTGATAAGAATCAGTTTAACCTTAGTTATCATATTGGCTTATTTATTTGTTTTAAGGAATAAAAATATGAAAAAAGTTTTTATTATAGGAACAGATACAGATGTTGGTAAAACATATGTCTCAATTAACTTAATCAAGGCTTATGAGTCACAGAATATTAAATCTATCTGTTTAAAACCTGTAGCATCTGGTAAAAGTAAAAGATCCAATTTATGTGAGGATGTTGAGAGTATTGCTCAAGCATACAATTACAAACTCTCTCCTCATGAAATTAATCTAATATCATTTAAAGAAGCTATAGCTCCTCATATAGCTGCAGCAGAGTCTAATACTAATATATCATTAGAAAACTTAGAATCATTTATTACTAATAATTATTGCAAAGATCTAAAAATGCTCTTAGTCGAAGGGGCTGGAGGATTACTAACGCCATATTCTAATCAAATAACTCAGTTTGATCTAATAAAAGCTTTAGAAATACCAGTATTATTAGTTTCATCAATAAAAGTTGGCTGTATTAATCATACTTTACTAACTATTAATGAACTTAAAAGACATAATGTCAAACTAGTTGGTTGGGTAGCTAACTGTAATAATCAAAATATTAGTTTTATAGATGAGCAGATAGAAACTATCGAAAAGTTTTCAAGATATAAATGTATTGCAAAAATAACTCAAAATGCTAATTATTTAGAATTTATAGAACTATCTAAGATACTAATATCTCCTGAGGAAAATGAATAAGAGCCATTATTATTTTCAATAATTATTTCACCAATACCTGATAAACCTTTATATTTACAATTAGTAAATTTTTTATCTGCTAATATCAATGTAAACTCTTTATCCTTTAGATAGTTTAAATTTTCATAATTTTTCTTAAAAGAAGAAAATCCTTCTTTAGTGAAAATAATTAAGTCTTCTCTTATAGTATTTATTATTTGTATAAGTAAGTTTGTCCGATTAGCATGTCGATTAGATTCTAATTTTATTGAGGTCCAGTTTTTTGTGATATCTTGATTATTACGCATATTTACATTTAAGCCAAAACCTATGAAAAGCTTAGCCCTATCATTTATCTCGGCTGAAATATTTATTATTACTCCGCCTATCTTCTTATCATTAATGTAGATATCATTAGGCCATTTTAGCTTAGCATCTAAATTCAACCTATTTAATACTTTAGTTATACTTATAGCTATTACTAAAGATAAACCATTTAGTTTAGATATATCAAGGTCAACTATCTCAACTAATGTACAGTAAATATTTTTACCAAAAGGAGATATCCATTTTCTATTAAATCGACCAAAACCATCTGTTTGATGTTCGGTAATAACAATTGCGTTATCTTTTAAATTCCTCTGATTCTCAATAGCATATTTTGAAGTAGAATCTATGGAATAAAAATAATTTACATTTTTAAAATCTTTTTCAAGCTCATCTTGATTAATTAAATCAAGCTTTTCATCAAGTAAATAGCCTATCTTTGAGTTAGAAAATATATCTATCTGATAATTATCTTTAAGTGATTTTATATTTTTTGATATAGCAGCTCGGGATATTCCTAAATTATCTGCAATATCTTGACCACTGACGTATTTCTTATCATCTAAAGAATTTAAGATTTCTATCTGGGTTTTATTCATATGAAATTTTTACTTCTATGCTTAGCTACTTTTATTTTACTATAAATCTTTACATCTATCTAAGTAAACAGCTGCTGCGCCAAAAATTTGGAAGTCCCCTGCTGTTTCTGACCATTCAATTTTGATTTTTTTAATAGATTTAGTAAATGCAAATGTTTGTATTTCCTCCCACATTGTATTTTCAAAATATTCTCTAGCTGAAATTATAGATCCTGCTAATATAATTACCTCTGGATCTATTGTGTACATAATGGACTTTATAGCAACACCTAGATGCTTGCCAAACTGTTTATAAATATCAATAGCATCTTTATCATTATTTTTAGCTTTCTTTAAAATTTCTGTGCCATCAATACCTATCTTTTTTATAAAGAATTGGCCACTACAATAGTCTTCTAAAATTCCATCTAAATAAGGTAGCATTCCAAACTCACCAGCACCACAATTATAGTCTTTTAGTAAAGAGCCATTATTTATTATCCCTCCACCAATACCTGTACCTATTGTAATCCCAACAAAATTTTCATATTGCTTACCTTTACCATAAAGCCTCTGGCCAATAGCAAAACAATTTGCATCATTATCTATAAAAACAGGCACTTTAAATTCTCTTTCTAGAATCTCCTTCAAATGAATCTCTTTCCAAGACTTTATATTTTGAACATCATACACAATGCCTTTTTCTCTATCAGCAACACTTGGTATACCTACACCTATACCTTCGACATCTTTAGAAAAAACTTTTGAAATAGTATCAATTACAGCATCTATAACGGATTGGGCATCATACTCAGCCGTCTCTGGAATCTTATTTAAATATGACTCTAATAGGATATCTCCAACTATTCTTCCAGCATTTATTTTAGTGCCGCCAATATCAACACCAACAATAGTTTTATTTATCATACTCTCTTTCATCATAGTTACTTCTAATTATTTTTTTGATAATAGTTCTTTTAATTTTATAGTCTTATTATCTACTAATGGTTTTGCTGTTATCGAAACATATAGCATAAATATAATAGTAAGGTAAACAAAACACATTCCTATTCTTAAGCCAAAAAAATCTCCTATATTTCCAACAATTAATGGAACTATCGCTCCACCTATTATGCCTGTACAGAATATTCCAGAGATTGTTCCATGATGCGATTTTAAAGAGTTCATTCCCAATGAAAAAAGCCCTCCATACATAATAGATGTCAAAAAACCACAAACTGGGAAGAATATTAATGAAACATGTGCAGAACCAAACAATGCTAAACTTAAAGATATTAACTGTAACGTTAGAAATACTTTTAAAATATTTTTAACATTATAGAGTTTTAATAGTACTATCCCTAATATTCCACCTACACATTGCATAATCCAAAATAAAGCTACTGTAGTATTTCCTACTGTATCAGTATTAAATCCATGATACTCATTTAGGAATTTTGAAATCCATACGCTAATACCTTGCTCTTGTCCAACATATGAAAATATCGCTAAAAAATATATCAAAACAATTTTATTTTTAAGCAGTTTCTTCACAGTAGCAAAACCTTCTAACTTCTCATCGGCATTTAGTTCAACTTTGGGAAATTTGATTATGCTAATAAAAATTACTAATAAAAACATCACAATAGCATTAAACCAATATATGGCAACCCAACTAAAGTTTGTAGCTACCAACTTATTAAAGAATATTAAAAAGTAGTTACTATCTCCATGATAAGGCAAGTTTATGACTAAATAAGATAATACAAATGGACTAACAAAAGATGCAGCTCCAAAAAATACCTGTTGTAATACTGAGAAAAAAGAATAATTTTCCTCTCCTCCAGCCACTCTGAGTAAAGGCCAAAAAGCTACCTGTAAAATAGCTGCTGCTGTCCCAACAGTAAATAAACTTACGATATATGTTATATAGCTTACCTTAAGGCAAAATAATATTGATCCTAACGATCCTAATAAAAATGCAAATAAAATCATTTTTTTTGAACCATATCTTTCGAGCATATATCCCGCAGGAATAGAAATAATATATGCTATAAAAAAAGCAAAAGGTAAAACTCCTGCTTGAGATAGTGTTAGATGAAGATCATTAGTTGCATCTGGAATTATAGGTCCTAGAATATTGGTTACAAACGATACCGCAAAAAAACCAAGCATCACAACCCATACTATTAAATAATTTCTTTTCATATATTAAGCTTATCCTTTTGATGTTAAGGGAGATAAAACTATAAAATGTAACTAGATTACATTTATAAAATATCAAAGACAAACAAGTTATCCATATAAGAATTATAGACTCTAAATACTACTGTGTAAATTATACTTGTTATAGGCTAAATACTATTTTTCATAGTTCTATAAATCCCTAAAGATCCTAATGTACCTGCTACAACTAATACTAAAGTATATAAAGCTAAACCTGAAATACCATATTTTGCTGTAAATATACCAGCCAATAGAGGTGCTGCTCCACTTATTCCATTACCTATACTATAACTAATAGCACATCCTGTAGCTCGCCATTCATTATCAAATACTAGCGCAAAAAATGGAGATACTGCCCCTTGAATAGCTGCCATAATAATACAAAATATTAAAATAGCTAAGAAACTTATAATAAAATTATTGACTGCTATTAACATAATTAATGGATAAAATAATAAAACTAAAGTTATTAAAGCTAAATAAAAGACTTTTATATAACCATATTTATCTGCGATATAACCAAACACTGGATAAAAAATACATGCAAAAAATAGTACTATACTATTTAAAAATAAGGCTCTACTCTCTGATATATGTTGATATTCAATCTGGTAGTTAACAAGATATGTAAAAACCATATAATATAGTGAAGCACACATGCATGTTATTAATGAAACTACTACTATTTGCTTATATTGCTTAAATAGTGCTACTACCAATTTTGTTTGTTGTTTTTGTTTTGAAGGTTGCTCAGTATAATTTTCATTTCTATTTATATATATGTAAGTAGCAAATAGTAAACCACTTGATATAAATGGAATTCTCCAAATAAGCTGATTATGATTGGTAAATATAACTTCAGAAAGAGTACCCATTATAGAAGCTAATAAAAATCCAGCTGAAGATATAGCAAAAATAATTCCAACAGATAATCCCGCATTTTCTTTTGAGCTACTTACTCCGAGAGTTATTAGTGTAGGAAACTGTCCACCTACAGATAAGCCTTGTATCACTCTTAATATAATTAATAAGATAGGCGATAAAATCCCTATACTAGAATAGTTTGGTATTAGACCTATTAATACTGTTGATATACCCATGGCGACAGTACATGCATTTACAACATACGCATAACTAAAGATATCAGCTAAATATCCCATAATTAAAGCACCTAGTGGCCTGATAACAGTACCAATAAAGAAAACTGCAAAAGTTAGTAGTAAAGATAACTGATGATTTTCTGTAGGAAAAAAATTAGTCGATATAAGTGTTGCAAAGTAAATATATAATGAAAAATCATACCATTCTAAAATATTTCCATATGATATCTTTAGAAAAGATATAGTTTTATAACTCATAGTAAAAAACATTTTTTTTCAATTTTACTAAATTAGTATACATAACCGAAAATGTGATTTATACGATAAAGTAAAATAAATTTACATTTCTAATTACCAAAAAATATGATTTACGATTATAATAAACATTAACAATATACACATTTTGGAATTAAGAATGAAAATAGAAGATGTTAAGAAAAACGTTTTTTCAATGCCTTTAGTTTCACCAACAGCAAATAGAATTGCTTATAAATTCACAAATAGAGAATACTTTATTATTGATTATTTAGCAGATATTGAAGTTTTAAAAAAATATGTCCCTGAGCCACTTAAACCAACTGGTCTTGTAAAATTTGAATTTATGAAAATGCATGATGCAAATGGATTTGGTAGTTTTAATGAAGCTGGTCAACTTATTGAAGTTGAGTTTGAAGGTAAAAAAGGTCTATATTCGCATATTATGCTTCTAGATAATCTACCATCAATTGCAGCTGGTCGTGAAATCTGGGGTTTTCCAAAAAAATATGCTCACCCTACTCTAACTGTAGATTCTGATACTTTACTAGGTACGGTTAAATATAACAGTGTAGATGTAGCATTCGGTACTATGGGTTATAAATATGAAGAGCTAGATAAGAATGTTATTAAGAAGGCTTTAGAAGAAACACCAAACTTTTTACTTAAAACTATTCCTCATGTAAATGGTAAAGATGTAAGCATCTGTGAACTTGTTAAATATCACGTAAAAGATGTGACAGTAAAAGGTGCTTGGACTGGACCTGTTGATCTGCAAGTTTTTAATCATGTACAAGCAGCTCTTCATCACTTACCAATTAAAGAAATTATCAAAGGATCTCATTTTATTGCTGATGTAACTTTAGGATTTGGTGAAGTAGTTTTTGATTATCTAAAATAATAAAATAAAGTTTAATTCTTAGAAAAAATCAATTTTAAATATCTAGAAGCAATTATTATTCCAGCAACTATTATTATTCCAATAATAGTATATATAAGTCTTGAAATACTAATATTATATCCTGACATATGTGCTAATTTTAATAACATTGCTACAAATATGGTTAAAAAGAATACATAACTACCATAATGTTTAATAAAACAACAAATAGTAAGAAATGTTGTTATAAATAAAACTAGCCAAATAATATAAGGATTAAATAAAAAAATTGCTAAAGGTATAGCGAATAATGACCCTATTAAAGTTCCTATTAGCCTATGTTTAATAGCAGTAGAAGATCTAATAATATCAGGCTTAAAAATTAATAATACTGTCATTGGTATCCAATACCCTATTTCAATATTAAAGTATATTGAAATAAAATTACCAATTATTAGACCTAATGAAAGACTTATTGCATATAAAGTTGACTCAATATCAGGAATAATCCTTATTGATCTTTGACTATTATAGTTTTTGTCTTTTATCATTATTTTTCTATTTATAAATATGAATATAAAAATAAAGAATATAGCACCAATAAATGTTAAAAGACTGACTATTAATGAATCTGAAATATTATAGCTAAAACCAGTTCCAATTACATACATATCAACTATAAAAAGAACCCCATTAGCAAATACTAAATCAGATTTTGCTGTATATCCTATTAAAAATGAAAAAGCTAATAATATAAAAGAACTTATAATTAAATTACTAGAATAAAAACTCCCTAAAGCTGTTGCTAAACCTATCAATATTGCAAATACAATTCCTGCATAAAGCTTAAATTTTAAATTATGATCTCGTATTGAAACTTGATGTAATGTGGCAACGAAACATCCTAAAGCAGCAAATAATCCATATATATTCTGCGGATCAAATATAATTTGATATGCTGTAAAAAAACCTATTGTTAAAGCAGCTGATATACCTAAAACTAAACTTTGCTTTTGTAAGCAAATAAATTTATTTATCGACACGATTTTTCTACTAAATTTAATAAATTAATTAACGTAGAATTATATATTTAAAACTTTAAAATTGCTTTATATATCTAATTAAAAAATAAAATAATAGACTTTCTTAAACTCACCAATCTCAACGATCCATAATAAAGTAGTTTTACCCTGTTTAACATCTATTTTCTGACGAACATTATTTACCTGAATTGTATAGCTTCCACCATCTATTTCCTGCTCAAATAAGTCAACACTATTTGGAATTAGTAGCCAACTTCTTAAGTCTGCTCGTTTAGGATCAGTTTTTGAAAGATTGAATTTTAGATGACTACCTAATAATCCACCTAATGCAAATCCTTTACCATAATCATGTTTAACAGCTTCAATTACGACATTTTGTGTAATAATTCTAGGATATTCTTCTACTAAGGATTTAATAGCAAATAGTGTACCATCTAATAATGTTTCAGTATATGTATCAACTAGTGTTGTATTTCCTGTCGAGATTATTACTTTTTTAGGATCAAAAAAATTATAATTCGTTTGATATATAGGAAATCTTATTTTTTTTATACCAACATTACCAAGATCTAAAGGTATTTTTTGTGATTTTTTAACATTTACTAAACCTTGCTCATAAAAAACGACAATTCTACCCATTCCCATAGGAAATGGAGATGTTTGGCTAGCCATTGCTGATTTAAACTCATTTATAGTTTGGTTTAAATATTTATTACCAACTGTATAGTTTTGTGCTTTATATAAATCAGAAGCTGCTTTTTCATAGTTCCTAGAGACTGCTGACTCTAACATCGCTTTTAGATAATAGCTCATAGGATTACCATATGCATTAGGAATCCTTTTTGAGAAACTTATCATCTCATTTAAAGCTTTGAAATTTTCAATCCCAAGATTTGAATCTGTTATATCATTCTCTTTTAAGCTTTTCTTAGCAAGCTCTTTCATCCCATCATTAATAATTAGTTGCTGCTCATACCACCTACTTGCATTATCTAAACTATCTAAAGATTTAAGAGCTTCTTTAATATTATTTGTCTTTAAATAATTTAGTGCTTGATAGGTATATAAAAAAGTTATTTCATAATCAGGGATATTATATGCAGATTTAATATTGTAGTAACTATATGTATCTTTACTTAATAGTATTTCTTTAGTTTTTTTAAGAAATTCATCTTTATTGGTTGGTACTGATTTTAATGCTTCATTATATGAATTTATTGAATCTTGGTAACTTCCATCAAGCTGTAAAAGTCGACCTGTTTCAAGTTCATTGAGATTTTTTAACTCTTGAACATTTCCTATATCATTATTTTGTTTGAGTGCTTCTTTTAAGTTAGATTCTATAATATCTTTACGTACCGAGCTAAATATCCAAGGATAATTAAGAGAAGCAAATTCTAAGTTTGTTTTATTCTTCTTAATATCATTAAACAAACTACTATAACCATTTAAAGGTAATAGAAAGCATGCTATAAATAAAAGCTGCTTAATTTTCTTCATTCTGATAACACCAATGCCAAGGTTCATAAATAAATCCATACTTATTATTTGGTGGAAAACTCATTACAAAACCAAACTTATGAGCATTTTTTGTTAACCATTTAAAAGCGAGAGTTTTCTCAAACTCCTCTGTTAAAACTTCTTTCTCATTAGTTGTCGTTAAATCTATCGCTCTACCCGTATGATGTTCACTTTGTCCAGGTAAAGCATTCACTTTAGTAATCTCATCAAGAGTTTGACCATTCGCAAGTTTTCTATCAATAATTTTCTGCTGATATTCATAACTTCTAAAACCCGAAACTATAAATAATTCTACTTGGTCTATTTTAGCAGTCTCTTTTAGATCAAGCCATGCTTTATATGCAGCTTTTTCTAAAAATAAATCTCTACCAAAGAAGTCTTTACCTGCATGAATAAGGTCTTTACTTGGCACTTCTAAAAATATTACTTTCTCTACCATATATTATCTTCTTGTAGCTTTAATATTTTTTTCAAATATTCTTGATGGTTATTAATATCCTTAATTGTTTCATCAGCACTACGCAAATTTAGTTTAGTAAAATCAAGGTTAATATTATCTTTACTAGTTGCTTTAGCCGTTTGTAGTGTTAAATTAGTCTGACCACCAGTCATTGCAAGATATACATCTGCTAATAACTCACTATCAAGTAATGCGCCATGGAATGTACGATGATCATTACGTATTTGATACCTTTTACATAATGCATCTAGATTATTTTTTTGTAATGGATGCTTTTTTCTTGCAATATCTAAGCTATCAATAATTTTTGTGACATTATCTTCGAGAATTCCATATTTATTATTTTTTAATAATCCTAACTCCCAGTTTATAAAAGGCACATCAAAAGCAGCATTATGAATAATTACTTCAGCATCTTTTAAAAACTCTATCATCTCATCTACTTTTTCCTCAAAAAGAGGTTTATCTGATAGGAAATCATTAGTAAGACCATGTATAGCTAATGCACCAGGTTCAACTTCATAATTAGGATTACAATAAAAATGTAGAGTATTACCAGTTACTCTTCTGTCAATTACTTCAACAGCTCCAAATTCAATAATTCTATTACCAATCTTATAATCAAAACCTGTTGTCTCGGTATCTATAAAAACTTGTCTAGACATTAATATTTTTGTTAAAAAAACTTATGCTAATAATTATATCAATAGATAACTAGAAATATAATGTATAGTTCAGAGAAAGATAATTTTGTTGTTCATTAAAGTGAGTGCTACGTGAATTAATATTAGTATAATCCAAACCAAGCCAAGAGCCATAAAAAATATTGTATCTAACACCAGCCCCATATTGATAAGAATAATTTTGTGCATTTTGAAGAATCTGTGAATAATCAATATAAGGAATAAGTCTTTTATTAAAAACTGTAGCAGTATAACTGGCTTGAGTTGACCATGAAGCTACAACTCCTCCTGATCCTAAGAAACCATCATATATCAGATTAGCACTAGGCCTTACTGATCCAAAAAATGGTACTCCTGCTATATTATCGGGACTAACTGAAGAAGAGTTATTAACACCGCCAACTCCACTATCTGTAATAAGAGCCTCGGCTTCAAAGTTTATATCTGAAATTGCTAAACCATAGTTTACGTCAAAAGATCCTACATTGTTTCCATTTCTAGTTTGAAAGCCAGAAACATTAGAATATGCTGCACCAAAAAATTGATAATCACCTACAGTGTCCATTTGATAAATATATTTAGCATTTAAACTAAATCCTACGCCGCTTTTACTACCGGCATTTGTAACACCGAAGTAGTTATTTGGATTAGCATCTAGTATTACTGCATTTAAATGTAATTTATCAGTATGATAAGAAAAGTTAATATTTCCACCAGCCTGCATAAAATACGTTCGTGTTAAAGTTGGGACATAGTTAGAAACAATATCAAAGTTACCAAACATTACTGTTGAGTTCGCAACATAACCAAAAAATGGGCTCTCTGATAAGTTACCAACTATTAGATAGATTGTATTAGGTGTAACATTAAAGTCATCGCGATGATCTTGATAAAGAGTAAACCCAAGTAATGCACTAAACCATTTTGATATAGTTGAGGCTACATAAGCATTTACAGCATATGAAAACTGTTGGTTTTCTCCTCCTGGAGGTACTTTATTTAATCTAAACCAATCAATCAAGGCTAATTTAGCACCAAAATATATATAATCATCATCTAATATGCCTTGCTCTCTAGCCTGAAGCATAAATAGAGGATCTCCAGTATCTTGCTGAGTGTTTAGCATCGCATGAGAAAAAGTCTCACTAACCCGGAAACCATTAAAAAAAGATGTTTTTATTGGGTCATAATTTAATGCCTCATTGATTTTATTATCAACACTTTTCTTAGCAAGCGCCCTTTTTTCATGATCTGTAAGAGCTTCACCTTCTTTAATAGCTAAATCTTGAATGGCTTGTTGAGCAACTTTTTCCTGTTGCTCATCTTGTTGTTTTTTTTGTTCTTCATAATCTAAGGGAGCTATATTAGCTATAAAATCTTCATTAGGAAAAACTTTTCTAAATGCATTGGATTCCAACTCTCTGATAAAATCAGGTGAATATTTAGTATTAGACTCAGAAGAACTACTATTATTTGAAGATACATCACTTGCAATAGCTTTATTACATATAAAAACTATCAGAAAAGTAGTTAATGCAATAGCTATTCTTTTTAACATAATTTATTTTAAACTGGAGCCACTATTAAGACCAATAATGCTGAGAATTTGCTCCTTACTTAAAGCCTCTCCCTCTTGCATTTCAATATCATCAATTAAATTAGCTTGTTTATTCGTAACATTAATGTTTTTACCATTATCATTTACAATATATGCATAACACAAGCTAAATATAGATATTAATAATATAAAAAATAAAACTCTCTCAAGCTTCATAGTTGTTGCTTATTATACTTTTTTGACAAATTGTGATTTTAATTTCATAGCTCCAAAACCATCAACTTTACAATCAATATCATGATCACCTTCTACTAAACGAATGTTTTTAACTTTTGTACCTACTTTAATTACTTGAGATGATCCTTTTAGCTTTAGATCTTTTATTACTGTTACAGTATCACCATCTTGCAATAGATTACCATTAGAGTCGTGTATAATTAATTCACTACTATTTTCTTCGCCAAGTTGCCATTCATAACCACATTCAGGACATATTAATAGTTCTCCATCTTGATAAACATACTCAGATTGACATTTTGGACACTGTGGTAAAGATTCCATTTTTTATCCCTATACTACTTTAATAACGATAGTAGTTTAACATAAAATTAAAAATAATTTATTTTAAATGAATATCCTCATGTATAGAGCTAATACATTATCTTGTTGATTAAAGTCTTTTGCTTGTCCTTTCATATAGCTATAGCTAAAACCAACCCAAGCATCTGAAAATGCATTATATCTAAATCCAGTATTAACCATTGCTGCATAATTATCAGATGATTGCTGTATTTGTGAATAACTCACATATGGTACAAGATCTTTATTATATAAATCAAAGGTATAATCTAACTGTGATGACCAAGAATATACTCTTGAACCACTAGTTAAAAAATCTTTAGTTTGCAAACCAGGAAATATAGAAGCTGAGAAAGATTCTCTTAAATTAAACCCTGCTGAAAGATCTGTTGTTCTATCTACACCTTTATCAGTAAAAACAAATTCATTTATAAATTCGAACTTATTAATATTTATACCGAAGTTAAAATCTACAACACCTACATTATCATTATTTTGATTTGTAAAGCCTGAAACATTAGAATATGCAGCTCCTGCATACCAATAATCTCCAACTTTATCTAAATCTCGAGTATATTTTAAATTTACAGAATATCCTAAGTTTGCATTGCCATCATAGGCATTAGCAACTTGTAATAAGTTATTATTTCGTGAAGATCCTAGAAAAACAAAGTCTGCTTGTAGTCCATACTGATTATAAGAAACATTAACGTTTCCTCCAGATTGCATGAAATATAATCTAGTTAATGTAGGTAAAAAGTTAGTTGTTTCATTAAAGTTACCAAAATTAACAGTAGATAAAGCTGCATATGAATATATAGGAAATTTTTCTAAATTACCTAATATAAAAAAGATATTTCCTGGTGTTACATTCCATTGACCATTTGTTGTATAAGTATTTAAAGATGCATAAAAAGAAGTCCACTCACCAAGAGTACTTAATACATAATATTCTAAAGTATAGTTATTTACAGAATTTGAAGATAAGCCTCCCTGAGAATCTCTACCCCAAACAGGAGTAAAAGAAGCCATCCCGCCTAAATATAAATAATTATCTTTTAAAAGTCCATTTTGACGAGATTCTAGGATAAATAGTCCATCTCCTGTTTCTTGTTGAGTATTGAGTAATGCTTGTGAAAATATAACATTATTATCAATTCCATCAAAAAATGGTGGTTTAACCTTATCTAAATGTATTACGTTTAGTAATGTTTTACCAACATCAAATGTACTACCTGAAGAAAGAGATTCTCCTTCATACTCCTCAACAATATCAACAGCTGAATTATTTGCTTTGTTCTTATCAGTGTTATCTAAAGTTTTTTGAGCATTTTCATTAGAAATATCACTCGCTGCATAGATGTTATAGGTAAGCAAAAATAAGCTTATTAAAATTAAGTAAATTTTTTTCATCTATGCAACTTAAAAGAAAATTATAAAAGAATAGAATTTTAGTGAAAATTATTGAATTATAAGTCTACAACATGGCCTGATAAGTATTCTGCTACTCCCTCTGGAGATGCTTTCATACCTTCATCACCTTTATTCCAACCAGCAGGACAAACTTCACCATGCTCTTCATGGAATTGTAAAGCTTCAACCATTCTGATAACTTCATCCATATTTCTACCTAATGGAAGATCGTTAACTACCTGATGACGAACCACACCTTCTCTATCAATTAAGAAAGTACCTCTAAAAGCCATTCCACCTTCAGATTGAACGTCATATGCTTTTACGATTTCTTGGTTAATATCAGCAACCATAGTATATTTAACTTGCCCAATACCGCCTTCATTTATAGGAGTATTTCTCCAAGCATTGTGAGTAAAGTGAGAATCTATAGATACAGAAACAACTTCTACACCTAATTCTTTAAGCTTAGCTGTTCTTTTATCTAAAGCAATTAATTCAGATGGACAAACAAATGTAAAATCTAATGGGTAAAAAACTACAACAGCGTATTTACCTTGTATAGATTTAGCAAAATCATAATTATCTACTATCTCACCATTGCCTAATACAGCTGGCGCATTAAATACCGGAGCTTTTTTTCCTACTAATACCATAATTTCATCCTCCATTTAGTAAATTCTTATGGTTATTTATCAAATTTAACGATACTAATTTTGCTTATTATTTACTCTTATGTCAATAATATTTATCGTATATAATAATTCACATTATAAATAATAATATAAAATGCTATGCTTTTGCCTGTTCATAAAAATACTAAACTTTTAATTTTTGATTGTGATGGAACTATAGCTGATAATATGCATATACATACTAATGCCTGGATAGAAGTTTTAACTAAAGAGCAAATAACAATATTTCCAAGTACTCTTGAAAAATATAATGGCTTACCTAGTGAAATGATTTTAGAAGAAATTTTTAACTTTGATAGTAAGCAAGTCCCTCTTATTGCAGAACAAATAAAAGAAACATCATACAATCTTTTGAGTCAGACAAAACCTATTCAACCAATTGTTGATTTAGTCAAACATTATCATAAAAAAATTCCCATGATAGTAATATCTGGTGGCAAGAAGAAAAATGTATATAAAGCTTTAGATACATTAGAGTTGACAGAATTATTTGATGAGATTATTACTGCTGATGATAATCATCCAAGTAAAAATACTCCAGAAGCTTTTACATTATTAGCAGAAAAATATAATGTAAAAAATAATGAATGTCATGTCTTTGAAGATGGTGTGCCAGGACTTATTAATGCTTTAAAAGCAGGAATGACTATTACAGATGTTAGAAATATTAATTTAGACTAATAATACTAGCTAGCAGACTTATAACTAAATAATTGATAAAATATAGCTATATTACTTAACTTAAAAATAACTCTAGCTATGAAAAAAACAATTCTATTAACTAGCTTAATTTTAATATCATCTTTGAGTTATACAGAAGTTGTTGAAACAACTATGTGGAAAACTAAAGATATCGAAAAAAATTATCTAAACAAGTATTTTTGTAATAAAAATTTATCTGATGATGATTGTAAAAAAAATATACAGAATATGAAGTCTTATAATATTGACGTTAACTCTTTAGCTAATAAAGATATTAAAGATATTCAATTAAATAAAATTACTTATAAAACTATAAACACTTTTCCAGCAACAGGTAAAATAGAATCTAACGTCTCTGGACTTTTAATGCTGCCAGATACAAAAAATCCACGAGGAGTAGTTATATATTACCACCCTACTGTGTTTGATAATGCTGGAGTTCCTTCCAATCTAAATAAAAATAATAAAACCAGCATGCTTTTTAATACTATCTACGCTGCAATATATGCTGCAAATGGTTATATTATTGTTGCTCCAGACTACATTGGTCAAGGAGATGATTATAAAAACTATCATCCATATGTTCTATATCCAAGACAAACTGTAAATACTGCTGTAGATATGTTAAATAACGTTAGTAAAGATATTCGTAAAAAATATGATTTAAAAAATAATCAACATTTAAACCTGTACTCAGTAGGTTATTCAGAAGGTGGTGCTTATTCTATATGGAGTGCAAAATGTTTAGGGTGGCGAGGAGATTGTAAAGGTGTAGATAAGCTAGATAATCTATATAAATATAGAGCTGCTGCAGGATTAAGTGGTGCTTATGATATTAGCCAAACCACACTAAATTTTATGACTGATAATAACGATTCAACTAAATATGCCTTGCATAGCAAACTAATAACAACCATGTTAAAACCAGGATTAATGTCTAATACTTTCATGAGCTATTATCACTATGGAAATATTTCAAAAACTATTAGCATAAATGATTTCGATAAAGCGTTCTTTAATATGCAATGTTCTACTTTTTCTCAGGATAAGTGTGATATCCAAGGTAAACACTATACATTTGACAACCTTTTTCTACAAAAACATATACCTAATACAGATTTTGCTGAAGCAATATTTAATAGTGCATTATATAAAAAATATCCAAATCAAGAATCTGCTTCACACTATGGTATACCAACTGGCAATAACTCAATGTATGATCTATTTAACCAAAAAATATTCTCTAATAAAGAACTTCTTGAAACAATGAAAGACGCAGATATTGTAAATCATGGAGAAAAAACTCGAACTCCAATGTATTTATTCGCACTTAAAGAAGACTCTGTTGTAACTCGCTTAAATTATGATAAATTCATGAAGAATGCTAATGCTATAGTAGATGGCTTTGTTTTAAATAATGATAAAATTCTAACTAATACTATTGATTGGCTTCCTGTTGATCTTAATATAAATGAAATAGATCATGTTACAGGTGAAATTTATGCAAATTTATTTGCATATAACTATATAAATGATATGAATAGGGTTTACTCATAATATGATTAAAGAAATTACAGAAAGAACAGGCATATTAGTTAATGATGAAGGCTTAAAAAAACTAGATAATGCTAATATATTTATTGCAGGGTGTGGTGGAGTTGGTTCATTTGTTATAGAAGCATTAGCAAGAGCTGGAGTTGGTAACCTAACAATAGTTGATATGGATGTTGTTGACCCTTCAAATATTAATCGCCAGCTTGTAGCACTACAAAGTACTATTGGTATGCCTAAAGTAGAGGTAATGAAAAAGCGTATTAATGATATTAATCGAGAATGTAACGTTAATGCTTTAGAAACTTTTATAAATCCTGAAAACACTAATGAATTACTTACTCAATATAAATATGATTATGTTATAGATGCTATAGATACTCTAAATGCCAAAGTAAACCTAGTAAAAACTGCTCATGAATTAGATATAAAAACCATATCTAGTATGGGAGCTGGAGGTAAAACTGATCCAACACAAATAAAAGTTACAGACATTTATAAGACCGATGTTTGTGCATTAGCAAGAGCAATGAGAACTCGTCTTAAAAAACAAAATGTCAAAAAAGGCATAAAAGCAGTTTTTTCAACAGAAAAAGGTATAGCCCCCCTACCACCTAAAGATCCTGAACCAAACCAACAAGGTAGATCTAGAGCTACTAATGGTACTCTTAGCTATATGCCATCATTGTTTGGGCTTACTATAGCGGGAGTTGTTATCAAATCAATTATAGGCGATGATTTTAATCATTAAATATTTTAATTATCTCTAGAAATGTAAATTTATATAATTTACCCTTATATTTATTAGCAGTTGATTTAAATTTAATATGCATAAAACTTTTAACTTTAAATATTTATTACTAATATTTTTGATCATTATAGTTTCAAGCTGTTCTGAAAAGGCAAAAATTAATGATAACATGGGAGCTTGTGAAATATTAGCTCAGCATTCAAGCTGGAAAAAATCACTAAAAACAGCTGAACAAAAATATAACTTACCGTCAGCTTTTGCGATGGCAATTATTTATCAGGAATCTCGTTTTGATTCTGAAGCTAAAAGTAAATACTCTTCAGCTTATGGATATGCTCAAGCAGTAGACGGTACTTGGAAACATTTCCAAGAAGATGTTAAATCAAATGCTAAGCGTAATAATTTTGATGATAGTGTACAGTTCATAGGTTGGTATATGTCGCAACTTTCAAAGAGCTTAAAGCTACGTATGACAGATAGTGAAAATCTCTATATGGCATATATGCTTGGAGCAACTGGATTTAAGCGTTATAAAGCAGGTACATTTAAAAATAAAGCAAAAATCCAAGAAGATAAAAAAATTGCTGCTAAAGTAACCAATTATACAAAACTTTATAATTCTCAGTTAAAAGGCTGTAAAATTTAATTTTTTATGAAAAGAATAAATTTAGCTATACTTATAATAAGTATATTACTACTTAATACTACAAGCCTTCTAGCCTCAGCACAAAACACCTCAAATATTAGTATTTGTCAAATATTAAAATATCATCCAAGCTGGAAAAATTCTTTAAAAAACGTTGATAAAAAATATAATATTCCCCCTGCTTTTACTTTAGCTGTTATTCATCAAGAGTCAAAATTTCACGCAAATGCAAAAAATAAAAATTCATCTGCATTTGGATACGCTCAAGCATTAGATGGGACTTGGAAAGTATTCCAAAAAGATGTTGAGCCTAATGCTAAACGTAATAATTTCAATGATAGTGTTGAATTTGTAGACTGGTATATGTCACGATTAGCTCATAAACTTCACTTAAAACCTTCTGATAGTTTTGATCTTTATTTGGCATATATGCTTGGAGAAGGCGGATATAAAAACTATACAAACAATCCTTATCAAAATAATGACTCACTACTAAAAAAAGAAGCTATTGCGGCAAAAGTAAGACTAAAGAGTCAAGTTTATAATTTAGAACTTCAAAATTGCTAAGATTAAAATCTATATGCAAGAGTTGTCATAACTTTTGATTGTAATTTCATAACTACTTTAACAGGTTTAGGTAGTTTTTTACCACCAGCCTTCTCTGCCTCAACAGCATGTTCAGATTCATCTATATACATTTGTTTAAGTATTTCTCGTGAGCGATTATCATTTATAGGTAAACTTTTTAGATGCGAATCTAAATGCTTCATAACTTGTTTTTCTGTTTCTATAACGAAACCATAGCTTAAACTATCGCTTATTGATCCAGCTGTTGCTCCTATACCAAATGATGCCCAATACCAAAATGGATTAAGTAAACTAGGCTTAGCATCTAACTCTTGAAGTCTCTCGCCACACCATGCTAAATGATCATACTCTTCATCAGCTGCATGGTATAGATGCTCTTTAGTCTCTGCTGACTTTGCTACACTTGCTTGGCCTCTGTATAACCCTTGAGCGCAAATTTCACCGGTATAATCAACTCTCATTAACCCCGCAGCGTGCTTTTTATCATTCTCAGATAACTTACCATCAACTGTATTGCTACTTGGAGATTTTCTATTTGGATTTAAAGGCGCTTTTGTAAATCTTGCATAACTATCAAGTTCTTCAATAACTCTATCCAAAAATGATAATTTTCTCATAATGCTATCCCCTACTTAATAAAACCTATATAATGCATTAGCTGCTACTATCGCAAATAAAATATTGAGTATCAAAAATACCCACCCGACACTAAAGCCTTCCTTTATAGAAAATATTGCATAAATAGCTAAAACAATTCCACATACAACCATTGGCTCATTTCTACCTAAAAGTATGCCTAGAGACAAGGATACTAAGCCAATAAATGCAAATATTCTTGGAATATTTAACTTATGCTTACTAAAGTAATAGATACAAAATACAACTACTAAAAATATAAAGACTACAAGGTTATATGTCTTTCCTACTTGCAAGAAAACCATAATAGCACTTATAAATGCTATAGCTTGAGAACCACTAAAAAAAGGCTCTTTTTGTATAGCTGCTGAAATAAATAGAAAAAATGTAGCGACTAATACAATTATATTTTTATCAGAGATGTTAGTCTCAGTTAGACCAAACATAAATATTAATAAGCCTATAATACCTAGATATAAGCCTATACTCTGGATATATTTTTTTTGCATAGAAGAATAAATAAATTTATTTGATTACTATTATAAATATAAACTATGATGGTTACAAAAGTTTTCATTGAATAACAAGCAATTAATTATGTATAATTATAAATATATTCTTGTATTCACTTTTTAGCATAAAAAAGGAGATCTTAATGGCTAGAAAAAAAATAGCACTTATCGGTGCTGGTCATATTGGTGGTACACTTGCTCATTTAGCACTTATCAAACAACTAGGCGACGTAGTTTTATTCGATATCGCTGAAGGTATGCCTCAAGGTAAAGCCCTTGATTTATTACAAACGTGCCCAATTGAAGGCGTTGATTTTAAAGTTAGAGGTACAAATGACTTTAGAGACCTTGAAAACTCGGATGTTGTAATAGTAACAGCAGGTGTTGCTAGAAAACCTGGTATGTCTCGTGATGATCTTTTAGGTATTAATATTAAAGTAATGCAATCAGTTGGTGAAGGTATCAAACACAACTGTCCTAATGCATTTGTGATATGTATTACAAACCCTCTAGATATTATGGTTAACATGCTACAAAAATTTTCTGGTGTACCAGATAATAAAATAGTTGGTATGGCAGGAGTTCTAGATTCAGCAAGATTCAGAACTTTCTTAGCAGATGAGCTAAATGTATCTGTACAACAAGTTCAAGCTTATGTAATGGGTGGTCATGGTGATACTATGGTACCTCTTACTAAAATGTCTAATATTGCTGGTGTTTCTCTAGAGCAGCTTGTAAAAGAAGGGACTTTAAAGCAAGAAAGACTAGACTCTATAGTTGCTAGAACTAGAAGTGGTGGTGGTGAGATTGTAGCTTTACTTAAAACTGGTTCTGCTTATTATGCTCCTGCAGCTGCTGGTATTCAAATGGCTGAAAGTTATTTAAGAGACAAAAAAATGATCCTACCATGTGCTGCTAAAGTAAAAGTTGGTATGTATGGTCTAGATGAAGATTTATTTGTTGGTGTTCCTACTGAGATCTCTGCAAATGGTGTAAGACCTGTAGAAGTTGAGATTTCTGACAAAGAAAGAGAGCAATTACAAATATCTATAGATGCAGTTAAAGAGCTTAATAAAGCTGCCGCTGAAATTTTATCAAAATAAAAAAATTATTAAGATGTAGATAATCCTTATACCATCTACATCTTAAAACTCATTCTACAAAGTCAAGAATAATATTTAACTATTTAGTATTTCAAAATTTTAAAAAATTGATAAAATTTTACATATAAAATTGAATCTATACTAATCTAGTATAGATTTGTAACATTAATAATGTATTAAAATAGGTTTTACTATGTCTGACAAAAATTATCTTAGCATTAATATTAATGTATCAAAAGATCGTGAGCTTTCAGAGCAAGCTTTACAACTTCTTACAAACTATTACTGCTTAGAAAATGAACCATCTCCACAGTATGCTTTTGCTAGAGCCGCTGTTGCATACTCATTTGGGGATACTAATTTAGCTCAGCGTATATATGATGCTGCATCTAATGGTTGGTTTATGTTTGCATCACCAGTGCTTTCTAATGCTCCCCTACCAGGTGCAAAAGTTAAATCATTACCTATTAGTTGTTTTTTATCATATGTGCCAGATTCATTAGAAGGACTCATAGAGCACTCCTCTGAGCTTAGATGGTTATCTGTAAAAGGTGGTGGTGTTGGAGGACATTGGTCAAATGTTAGAGCTGTATCAGATAAGGCTCCTGGACCAATACCATTTATGCATACAGTAGATGCAGATATGGTAGCTTATAGACAAGGTAAAACTCGTAAAGGCTCTTATGCTGCATATATGGATGTATCTCATCCAGATATCGTTGAGTTTTTAGGTATTCGTGTACCTACAGGCGATGTTAATAGAAAATGTCTAAATCTTCACCATGCTGTAAACCTTACAGATGATTTCATGCAAGCAGTTGCTAATGATGAAGACTGGAAACTTGTTGATCCAGATGATAAAACTGTAAGAGATGTAGTTAAAGCACGTAAGATTTGGGAGACCATTCTTGAAACTCGTTATCGTACAGGTGAACCATATCTGAACTTTATAGATACGGCAAATAAAGCATTACCAAAATCTCAAAAAGAGCTTGGATTAACTATCAAAGGCTCAAACCTATGTAATGAAATACACCTAGTTACTGATGAAAATCGCACAGCAGTTTGTTGTTTATCTTCAGTAAATTTAGAAAAATATGATGAGTGGAAAGATACTACTCTAATTAAAGATCTAATTAGATTTTTAGATAATGTCCTACAATTTTTCATAGATCATGCTGGAGATGAAATCTCTAAAGCAAGGTATAGTGCATCTCGTGAAAGAAGCCTTGGCCTAGGAGCTATGGGCTTTCACTCATATTTACAAAAACATCGTATAGCTTTTGAATCTCAAAGAGCTAAAGAAATTAATGAGGAAATATTCAAGAGAATAAAAGATCAAGCTGTAGAGGAAACTCTAATCCTTGGTAAAGAAAAAGGAGAAGCTCCTGATATGGCAGGTAGTGGTCGTAGAAATGCTCATTTATTGGCAATTGCTCCAAATGCAAACAGCTCATTAATATTAAATACCTCTCCAAGTATTGAACCATGGAAAGCAAATGCCTTTACATCTAGAACAAGAGTTGGATCACATCTAACAAAAAATAAATATCTAGAGCAGGAGCTTGAAAAAGTTGGTAGAAATAATGAAGAAGTTTGGTCTAACATTATTACAAATGGCGGCTCTGTACAACAATTAGACTTTTTAAGTAAAGAAGTCAAAGATGTATTTAAAACAGCTATTGAAATGGATCAAGATTGGGTTGTATACTTAGGTGGAGAGCGTCAAAGATATCTATGCCAAGGCCAATCATTAAATGTTTTCTTCCCAGCAGGAGCATCTCGTGGATATCTACATAAAGTACACTTTAATGCTTGGAAATATGGTTGTAAGGGTTTATATTATCTAAGAACTGAAACCTCCAATAGAGCGGAAAATATCTCTAAAAAAGTGGAAAAACAAAGATTAGTAGAATTCTCTGAACTAAAACAGTCTGAGAATGAATGTATTGCTTGTGAGGGATAAAATATGAAAGTAAAAATCTATACTAGAAATGGTTGTCCTTTTTGTGTTTGGGCAAAACAATGGTTTGATGATAATGGTATAAATTTTGATGAAATCACTATAGATGATTATGCTCAAAGAGCTAACTTCTATGATGAAATGAATCAAAGTGGTAAGGTTAGCTACCATATCTCAACAGTACCACAGATATTTGTTGATGATGAACATATTGGTGGCTTTACAGAGTTAAAAGCGAATGCTGATAAAATCTTAAGTAAAAAATAGGTAAAAAATAGTGGAAGTAAAAATATACACAAAAACAAACTGCCCTTTTTGTGCCCTTGCAAAAAGTTGGTTTGGTGCAAATGATATCCCTTTTACACAGATTACTCTTGATAATGATGAAGAAAGATTTAAATTCTATTCAGAAGTAAACAAAAATATACTTTTAATAGAAGAGCATATAAAATCTGTACCTCAAATATTCATTGGCGATGTACATATAGGTGGCTATGATAATCTTATGGCTAGAGCTGGTGAAGTTATAGCTAGAGTTAAAGGATCATCTTTAACAACATTCTCAAAAACATATAAACCATTTAGTTATCCTTGGGCAGTTGATCTAACTGTCAAGCATGAAAAAGCTCACTGGATCGAAGATGAAATAGATCTTTCAGAAGATGTTACTGATTGGAAAAATGGTAAAATCACAAAAATAGAAAAGGAATATATAACAAATATTCTAAGACTATTTACACAATCTGATGTTGCTGTTGGTCAAAATTATTATGATCAATTTATCCCTGCTTTTAAGAATAATGAAGTACGTAATATGCTAGGATCATTTGCAGCTCGTGAAGGTATTCACCAAAGAGCTTATGCTCTTCTTAATGATACTTTAGGACTCCCTGATTCTGAATATCATGCTTTCTTAGAGTATAAAGCGATGACAGATAAAATTGAATTTATGATGGATGCAGATCCTTCGACTCGTCGTGGTTTAGGTTTATGTCTAGCTAAAACTGTATTTAATGAAGGTGTTGCATTATTTGCATCATTTGCAATGCTACTTAATTTTCAACGTTTTGGTAAGATGAAGGGCATGGGAAAAGTTGTAGAATGGTCTATTCGTGATGAATCAATGCACGTAGAAGGTAATGCTGCTCTATTTAGAATGTATTGCCAAGAAAACCCTTATATAGTTGATAATGAATTTAAAAAAGAAATATATCTAATGGCAACACAAGCTGTTGAGCTTGAGGATAGATTTATTGATCTTGCATATGAAATAGGAACTATCGAAGGTCTAAATGCCAGTGAAGTGAAAGAATATATTCGTCATATTACTGATAGACGTTTGAATCAGTTAGGATTAAATGAAATATATAATATTGAAAAGAATCCTTTAACATGGTTAGAGTGGATATTAAATGGCGCAGATCATACAAACTTCTTTGAAAATCGTGTAACAGAATATGAAGTTGCTGGGTTAACTGGTAATTGGGATGAGGCTTATAGATAAACCTATCTTTTTTATTCTTAATCATATTCTGGTAACTTGATTCTATCTTTCAACATACTCCTTAGTAATACTTTCGAAAGCACAGGAATATTTGATACTTTTAACATTAGCTTAGCAATATTTACTTGGAAGTTATTTCTAGGTGCGAAAAGATAAAGATTACTAGTTGCTGTTTTTTGTTTTTTCTGAAGAAATGATTTTAACTTATCCTCATAATTTTTAAATGCTAACTCATAGTTACCCTTAGCTTTATAAAGTTCTCCTGCTAACACATAAGATTCGATCATTGCTAAACCACTACCCTCACCAGCTAATAATGAAGCACAAGCTGCTGCATCACCAATTAATGCAACTCTACCTTTGCTCCAACTCCCCATATGAATCTGGCTTACATGATCAAAATAAAAATCATCTACTTCATCAATTTGTGAAAGTGCTTTATTTACTTCTTGCCATTGCATATCTGCAAATATATTATTAAGTATTTCTTTAGCATCTTCTTTATTTTTAGGAATAC
Organism: Francisella sp. 19S2-4; assembly: GCF_036281795.1. NCBI lineage: Bacteria > Pseudomonadati > Pseudomonadota > Gammaproteobacteria > Thiotrichales > Francisellaceae > Francisella > Francisella sp. 19S2-4. Next base: position 7,916 of record NZ_JAWUZH010000007.1, on the reverse strand, counting down.
CAGTCACAAGCTCTGAACGAAAAGTAAATAAAAATAATGTTTTATTATCTCTCAGAGAGAATCTAGCTACTTGCTTGGTAGCTACTGGACAAACCATATACGTTAGTTCATCCCTTGGTTGATAATCTGATAATGTAAAAGCAACAACATAAGCTCCTAAGTCTTTTTCATATTTCTCAGTTGAACCAAATACCTTAGATCTAATATGTGAGTGTAGACCATCTGCTCCTATTACTAGATCAAACTCTTCTTGCTTACCATTAGATAGTGTTACCTGTGCTCTCTTATTATCTTGTTCCATATCTACAATATGCTCACCAAATCTTACTTCTATACCATGGCAAGAGTTATAAATAGTAGCAGCAAGATCGCTACGTCTAATACTTAGAAAACGTCCATTAACAACTGATGCTAATGTTTTTACGTTAATATCTGAGGTTCTTTTACCTTCTTTATTTAAAAGAGATAGAGTCTCTATAAAATAACCTTTCTCCTTTAATTCAGGTAATAATCCCATCTTTTCAGCAATATCATATCCAGTTCCCCAGAAATCAATTACGTAACCTCCTTCACGTAAGGCTGATGCTTTTTCAAATATTACTGGCTCATATCCATATTTTTTTAGCCACCAAGCTAAAGTTGGTCCAGCTACCCCTGCTCCATTAATTGCTATTTTCATACTAATCCCTCTTTTTTGATAAAACTAATAAACATTTCTATAAAACTATTGGTAATTTCTTTATATAATTTCTTTTCACCTAATATTAAATAATGAAAGCTCAACCCACAAAAATACATATCTAACAACCGAACCATATATTCCTTTTGTTTCTCTGATAAATCAGATTTAAAATATTGAGATATATCATTTGCCCACTTTTTAAACGAGCTATTAAGAATCATTTTAAACTTAGGTCTATATTCAAAATTATGCTGGCTATATCCTAAAAAATAGAAAATCATAATAATTTCTTCTGGTGACTGATCTAGTAAAAAAAAGCTATATTCTGTTGCTTGATGAAGAAATTCTTCAAAATCTTTAAATTTTATAGATGCTAGATTAACTTCCAACTTCTCAACAAAACAATCCAAAATATATAAATATAAATCATCTACTTGAGAGAAATGATGAAAAAATCTACCTTTGCTAATTTCAGCTTTTTTAATAATTTTTGTAGAAGATAGAGCTTGTACTCCTTCTTCTTTGACTATTTGATATACGGCTTGTAATATTTTTTGTTTTGTTTGCTCTGTTTTAACTTGATGTGTACTCATGTTAACTTTACTTACTCTATTAGCCAGCTTTCAGCATCTTTCTCATTTTCAAATATTTTAATCTCTCCTGAGATAAACACTTTAAAAATATCTACAGACACTTTCATCCAAGTTTTATGAGTAACAATAGCCATCTTAGCAAAATCTTTTCTATGTGATATTGCTGTTCTAAAATCATCTACCATTGCTTTTAGTTCCATTCCAGTAAAATCATCTATAATAATCATTACTTTTATAGCTCCTTTTTTCGCTAGCTCATCTATTACTGGAATCAATGTATTTATATAATCTTTATGTGTTAATTTTCCTTCCACAGTGACTTTTGTATATTCTTTTTTATTACTTATTTGAAACATAACCAACTCCCTAGTTCTATAATGCTTAACGGAATATTACTTCCCTTTATTAATCATATTACAGACCAAATGGTTTGTATATAAAATATTAAAAAATAGACAAAAAATTAATTAATTGAAAATAGAATTATTTATATTTGAAATGAAATTTTATAAGCTTTAAATAAGTATCAATTTTATCGAATTTCTTCTAGCTCAGCTAACGCTTCAAACCATTCTAGCTCAGTTTCTTCAATTTTTTCTTTTAACTGTGCATGATCGTTTAAAATTTGTTGTAACTTCTGTTTGTCATCATACAACTCTTGATCTTGTAGAATTTTTTGTATTTGTAAATCTTGCTGCTGAAGCTTTTCTAATGCTCGCTCAAGTTTTTTAACTTTATCCTGTATAGGTTTTAGCTGTTTTCTTTTATCTGCAGATAATTTTCTATTTTGCTTTTTAGGATCATCACTAGATTCTGGTGATTTACTTGATATATTATTCTCAGTCTTTTTAACTTCAAGAATATACTTATAATAATCTTTCATATCACCATCAAATGCTCTAACTTGGCCTTCACCTACAAGCATATATTCATCGACCGTTGATTCAAGTAAGAACCTATCATGAGAAACTAAAATAATAGCTCCTTGGAAACTTTGTAATGCTACTGTTAGAGCTTCACGCACACCAATATCTAAATGGTTTGTTGGTTCATCTAATAAAAGAAAGTTTGGCTCTTGATAAACAATCATTGCTAAAGCTAAACGAGCTTTTTCACCACCAGAGAAAGTACCTGCTTTTGCTAGCGCTTTATCACCAACAAAATTAAAGCTTCCTAAAAAAGTTCGTAGCTTTTCTTGTGTTGCTTTAGGATCTAAGCGCTGCATATGTAGTAATGGTGAAGCCTCTGAGTCAAGCATATCTAATGAATGCTGTGAGAAATACCCTACTCTAAGATTTGGATGCTTTTCAATCTTACCAGATAAGATATCAATCTCACCAATTAGAGATTTAATCAAAGTTGACTTACCAGCTCCATTTAAACCTAAGAGACCTATACGCATCTCATTATAGATATTTAGTTTTACATTATTTAAGATCTTTTTATCGCCATAGCCAAGATCAGCATTTTGCAGACTAACTAAAGTTCCACCCAAATGCTCTTTGACTTGTTTAAATTCAAAGCTAAAGTCTGATTCTGTCTTAACAGCTTCAACACGCTGTATTTTCTCAAGCATTTTTACACGGCTTTGTGCTTGCTTTGCTTTAGATGCTTTGGCTTTAAATCTATCAACAAAGCTCTGTAAATGAGCTATATGCTTTTGCTGTTTCTCAAATTGCTTTTGTTGTAGAACTTGTTGTTCATAAGCTTGTCTTTCATATGATGAGTAATTACCTGTATATATAGCTATACTTTTATTCTCAATATGAAATATTTGTTTGACAACATTATCTAAAAAAATTCTATCATGCGAAATAAGTAATAATGATCCTTTATATTCTTGTAAATATTCTTCAAGCCATAAAACTGCATCTAGATCTAAGTGGTTCGTAGGTTCATCAAGTAATAAAATATCTGACTCTTGTAATAATGCTTGAGCTAGATTTAATCTTATCTGCCAACCACCAGAGAGTTCTTTTACTTTTTGTTGTAACTGACTAACACTAAAACCTAAACCTGATAATAACTTACCCGCTTGAGATTCTATAGCATATCCCCCAAGAGATTCATACTCCTCATGATATTTTGAATATTCAACGAAATTCTCAGTTGCTAGAGAATCATCCATTTTTATTTTTAGCTGCTTTAGTGATTCTATACCGTTAACTACATAATCAATCACTTTAGCATCAAAATCATCAACCTCTTGCTTAACCGTAACTATACGAGTATTTTTGGCAATCTCAATATCTCCTTTATCAGGAGTTAAGTTACCTTGTATTAAATTAAAAAGCGTAGTTTTACCAGTACCATTTTTTCCAACTAAACCTATTTTTTGATTAGGAAAAATTGAGAAGTTAATATTATCAAATAACTCTTTTATCTCTACTTGATAAGATACATTCTTAAAGAAGATCATCAGTTTTAATATAAATATTTTAATTATCTAAGATTATATACATTAAGTATTTATATAAAAGAGTTTTAACTAAAAGTAGACTATCGATTTAACTTATTTAGCAATGCTAGATAAATAAAACAAATAATGTAAGCAACAACTGTTCCCCAGTTAATTCCTATAATTGGATATAACCAAAAAATTAACAAATCATATATTACTAAAATAGACACTCCATATGAAAAGTGTTTAAGTACATTTGGATAAATTTGTGCACCATAGCTAAAAATTAATACTGTACATACTGATGCCAACATTACTGGGAATGAGGAAAATATCCCTGCCCACTGATGGCCAACAGATTTAGATACTCCTGTAATTAATAAAACTAGTACGGAAACAAATACTATCCTAAATAAAATAATCATAATTTTATTAAGTGGCTTTGATGTATTTTTCTTAGTGACGTTTGTAGTTTTTGGTACTTGAGAAAAAAATATAATACTAACTATCATAGATAATATAAATATTACAAATCCTGACAATACGTTTAAATTTAATAATGTGACAAAATATCCACTAATAAAATAAATAATTAAAGCAGCAACAGTTGCACTGATAGTATTTAAAAAGCGCCGATTAGCATATAATTTTCCACCCAGATAAAAACCTATTGTAAATAACAAGGTATTAGCAAACCCTGCTATTGCATAAGGCATCGAGTTAACTAAAAATCCAACTCCATTTTGTTGGGCATAGAAATAAGTAAAGATACCTACACTTAATGGTAACCCAGAGAACAATCCACCTAATCTTGGACTTTTCTCAGAAATATATATAAGCCCTAATACCATTAGTATAGATAGTGTTAACTTAATCATTATTAACATCATATTAGATGTTCTCCTAGTACATTACTTTATTTCATCTAATTCAGTTTTAGAATCATATCACACACTTTCATACTCTTAATAATAAATTAATAATTAAATTACATATAATTTAGCAGCTATAAAAAGTACCCTCCTAAATGGTCATGATATAATTAAGTAGTTAGTATTTAAATAACCTTATAAATGACAGATATTATAATTGTATTATTTAATGATTTTGAGACTCTAGATGTATTTGGTCCTGTAGAAGTCTTAGGAGGTTTTAAAGAATACTTCAAACTTGAATACTATTCTCTTAAAGGTGGAAATATTATCAGTAGTCAAAATGTCTCAATAGCTACCAAAAAACTAGATCAAATAAACTCAAAAGATTATATATTATTTGTCCCTGGAGGTATGGGTACTCGCCAGTTAATATATGATAAAGAACTAATAATAGAACTAACTAGATTAGCAGTTAACGCTAAATATATCTTAACAGTTTGTACAGGATCTTCTTTATTTTCACAGACAACTCTACTAGATAATAAAAAAGCTACCTCAAATAAGAAAGCTCTTAGTTGGACAAAATCTATAGCTCCAAAGGTAGAATGGATTGATAAAGCTAGATGGGTAAAAGATAGAAATATTTACTCAAGCTCAGGAGTTAGTGCTGGTATAGATATGAGTTTAGGATTTATTGCAGATTTATTGGGTTATGATGTAGCTAAACAAAAAAGTATTGAGATAGAATACTCCTGGCAAGAAGATGCAACTATAGATGAATTTGCAGATATTTATAAATAATAATCATGGATAAGACAAGAAAAATAATACATCTTGATATGGATTATTTCTTTGCTCAAGTAGAAGAAAAAACAAATCCAAGCTTAAAAGATAAGCCCTTTGCAGTTGGAGGTACAAATCCTAAGCGAGGGGTAATTTCTACATGTAACTATATTGCGCGCGAATATGGTGTCCACTCTGCGATGCCAACATCTATTGCACTACAAAAATGCCCTAACCTAATACTTTTAAATACTGATTTTGCAAAATATAAAGCTGCTTCTGCAATTATTAGAGAGATATTTCATTCTTTTACAGATAAGGTTGAGCCTCTATCTCTTGATGAAGCATACCTCGATGTTACAAATGTAGAAGAATATAAAAACAGTGCGACATTGATTGCTCAAGCAATTAAACAAGAGATATTTGACAAAACTGGTCTTACAGGCTCAGCTGGCGTAGCTCCAAATAAACTCTTGGCAAAGATAGCTAGTGATATAAATAAGCCTAATGGATTATATGTAATAACTCCCGAGCAAGTTAATAATTTCGTAAAAGATCTACCAGTCAAAAAACTCTTTGGTGTTGGTAAGGTATCTCAAGAAAAACTAAAAAATATGAACGTTGAAATATGCTCACAGTTACAACAGATTAGTCTAAATACCCTTATAGATAGATTCGGTAAATTTGGTGCTAGTTTATATAATTATGCTAGAGGTATTGATAATCGAGAAGTTAACCCTATCCGTATTCGTAAATCTGTAAGTGTTGAAAATACATATCTAGACGATTTAAATACTTTAGATGCTTGTCTAGAAAAACTACTTAGTTTATATGACAAGCTAACTAGCAGAATGTCAGATGAGTATTATAAAAATATTGTAGGTATTTTTGTAAAATTTACAGATACTAAATTTAATAAAACAAGTCTAACTAGAGTAGCTAAAACTCTAGATAAAGAAGTCCTTAAAAATCTAATAATTGAGTTATATCAAAAACAAAATTATCCAATCCGTTTAATGGGTATTGGTATACGCCTAGGAGAAGTTGATGATAGACAGATGGAGTTATTTTAGTACAGCTTCAATCTCACTTATTAATTTATCTATCTCAGCAGTATTTTGCTTGATTTCATTTACTAGCTCTAATGGTGATTTATGCTCGATTGTTTCAATTTTATTAGGATTTTTAGCGGATATATCATAGTCTTTAATATCTGCGACATTTACTATCCAGCTATTTTCTGTAAGCTTGCGAGATTGCCAAATTTCTAAAAACTCTGCAAAATGCTCAAACTGAATTGGTTTATTTTTAGTTAGTTTATACGGTGGTGTTATTTCATAATAGAAAATATCTGTAGTGCTACCCTCTCTATCAAAGAAAATCACATTTGTCTTAACTCCGCTATATGGTAAAAATACCCCAGCAGGTAATGAAACTATAGTATGGACATTATAGTTTTCAAGTAATTCTTTTTTGACATTTTTAAACGCGTTATTTGTCTGAAAAAGCACACCCTCTGGCACAACTACCCCGCATCTACCACCTAGTTTGAGACTTTTGTAAATATGTTGTAAAAATAGTAGCTCCGTAGCATTTGATTTGATTGGAAAGTTAGTCTGAATAGTTGTTTTTTCTTTACCGCCAAATGGTGGATTAGCAAGGATGATATTATAACGATCTTTCTCCTCAAGACTACGAATATCTTTGACAAGTGTATTTGCCTTGTTAATATTTGGCGATGTAATACCATGTAGGATCATATTCATCACACCCATTACATACGATAAAGGTGTTTTTTCTTTGCCAAAGAAAGTCTCTTCATTAAGAAATTTCAACTGTGTAGTTGATAGCTCCTTGCTATACATATGCTCATAAGCATCTATCAAAAAGCCACAAGTTCCAGCCGCTGGATCATATACTGTTTGCTCAGCTTGAGGATTAACTACATCTACGATAGCCTTAACTAGTGGTCTTGGAGTATAGAATTCACCACTATTACCACCATCAGAACCCATCTCTTTAAGTAAGTTTTCATAGATCTGTGATAGTTGGTATAGGTCTTCTTTTTTATTGAAGTTTAACTCATCAATTTCATTAATAACATCACGCAAAGTATGACCACTAGCTACACGGTTATCTATATACTCAAATACTGCACCTATTTTATATTTAAGAGTTTTGACATTTTCATCTATCGATTTAAAAGATTTCAGATATGGAAAAAGCTCTTTATTAACAAACTCCAGTAAATCATCACCGCTATCAGCATTAATAACATCTAGCTTGTCATCTGCACCTTTTGGAGCTGCCCAAGTATTCCAACGGTATTTTTCATCTAAAACAAACGTATACTCTTCGCCTGTTAGCTCTGCCTCTAGAGATTTTTCATTCTCATAGTCGTTCAAGAATTTTAAAAAAAGAATCCAGCTGACTTGCTCAGTATAGTGCATCGCCCCGCTAATTCCGTCATCTCGTCTTAGTATGTCTGTTATTCTATTTATCTTTGAAAGACTGTTGAATAAATCTTTCAATTTCTATGAATAGGAATATTTTTGCTATTTTTAGTAAAAACTTAGCCTTAA
>NZ_JAWUZH010000079.1:0-3658 GCF_036281795.1 Francisella sp. 19S2-4 | reverse complement strand
AGGCTAAGTTTTTACTAAAAATAGCAAAAATATTCCTATTCATAGAAATTGAAAGATTTATTCAACAGTCTTTTAAAAATTTAATGTTTAATTCAAAAAAGGATAAATAATTATGAATAAAATATATAACTTTCTAAGATATGTTAAGAAAGGTTACAAATCTAAGTTTTTAATAATTTTGGTGTTACTAATACCAGAAGCATCTATGCAAATTACCATAAATGTAAATAATATAGAAAAAGTCATAGCTATTTCAAATTAGAATATATATAACTTATTGTTATTGATTTAATAAAAACTATATATTTCACTTTAATTAATTCAAAGGTCATAATAGCAGTATAAAATTTAATACACTATAAGAGATCATCAAAATGAAAAAAGTAATATTATCAACAGTAATAGTTTTAAGTTTAATTTCAACTGGTTTTAGCTATAGTGCTTTTGGCCAAGTTTCTAGAGGATCTTTTCCTCCTCCAGTAATGCAATTAGCATCTTAACCATAAAAAATATTAAAGCTATATTTCCTGATCACAAATGTACATTAATGAGTAAATTAAAAATTTTTTTATTTTTATAAACTATTATTTAATCAATATTTATATACTTAGTTCAATTCCATACTGTAAACCATGGCAATTAACAAACACCAACATTTATACTATCTAAAATATCATACAGAAATAGATAAGCGGTACACTGACAGCTAAGTTAAATAAGCTTTATAATACTATTCAAAGTATGAATATATAACAGCTAATTGAGAATTTATACTTACTCTACAAAATTAAATTTTAAACATATCTACTACTTCACTATTTACCAGATATAGCTTCTCTTTTTTCTTGCATTATCGGTGGTAATACTTCTGTGACATCTACTTGTCTAAACTTAATTATGATATCTGTATTATCTTGAAGAGACTTAACAATATCTGAATTTTTATCATCTGCCGATATATTAACAACGATTGATGTGTTTAACCTTAGAGTAGTAGTACTATTCTGTATAGTGTTATATACCAAGCCAATTTCATAACCAACAGTATTGTGTAAACTATACCAAAGATCTTTAATCCTAGCTTTAATCGAATCTCTAGAAACTCTATATAAAATATCTGACAAATGAGACTCAATCATACAATTATATTCTTTTGGTTTATAGTTCTTGTTTATTAAATCCTCTAATTCTTTAACTTCTTTACTATTAGTAAGAACACTAAACTTCTTTACCATTTACAATCCTTTCTTATATAAAATTAATAGTAAATGATACAGATAATTTTAGTAAATCTCTAACTTTTAAACTCTTATTAAAATAATCATTGATTTTAGCTTTAGTTTAAAACATACTTATAGCCCTATTTCTGAAAAAATAATGCTTTATATAAAAAGTTGACTAATATATCACACTCAAGCTGTAATTAGTAATAAAATTTAATATTTTTCTTTTTTAAACTTTTTTGATTATTTTTCTTTATCATTTTCTTTGAATTAACTATGGAGATAAAAATATGATTAAGAAAATACTAGCTGCTGGGTCATTAGCAACTATAATAATAGGTTCAGCATTTGCGACTGATCAGCTAAATATACGTGTTCCAGATATAAAACAAATTATACCCCCTCCCCCAAGCCCTGGAACACTACTATATCAAAATGATATGGATATTTCTCATGCTAGTTTTTTTGTTAAAAATACCGATAGATACAAGCTTGCTCAATCAGATGCAAACTATTCTCCAGAAGGTTTTGCTGAAGCTTTTGAAAAAGCATTCGGTCACCCAATAAATAAAAAAGAAACACCTGCTATTTGGAAGATTCTAAATCAATTAGAAGTAACCGAAGGAGAATTCACTAAACCAGCTAAGCTTTTCTATCATCGTACTAGACCTTTTGCATATTTCCATGAACCAGCATGCGTTAAAACAGATAATATTCATAGATCATATCCATCTGGGCATACAACTATAGGATGGGCGATCGCTCTTACTCTAAGCGAGATAAATCCATCAAGAACAGATCAGATAATGAAAAGAGGCTATGAATTTGGTCAAAGTCGAATCGTTTGCGGAGCTCATTATCCTAGTGATGTGAATGCTGGTTACCTAGTAGGAAGTATTATGTTTTCTCAATTACAAACAAGTCCAGAGTTTCAGCAAGAAATTAAGCTTGCTAAGCAAGAGGTTTCAAAGAAATAAAGGAAAATCTAACGTATAAATAAACCTAGTTCCTATTTATAATTTAGTTTTATAATGCTTATTAAAAGCAGATGTATTTTTCTAAATTTTATTTAAATAGATATGCCGCATAACTTAATTTTTGTGGATATAATGCTGTCCAAAAAACAATATCTGCCCCAATATAGTTTTTATCAAAATCATATAACTCAGATAATGTATATTTTTTACTAGTTTTAGAATTAATATAATCATAATCAAATTCTTGTACTGCTATCGTTGTAAAAACTTTAGTTTTATATTTATTAAAAAATGGATAACTGTTATGCATTTGATTTTTTCCATACGGTAGTGTATCTGGATTACCCACACCTATATTATTTTTTTCAGCTATTTTAAATATTTTCTGCATATATCCATGACTATTATTCCATTCACACGGCCAAAAATTTACATATTGAACAACTAAACTTTTCTTAAATTCTTTTCTAGCATAAAGCATATTAGAAACTTCCGCATTAAAATAATCATCACAAAATTTGGTTGTCAAAATTTTAGGATTCATATCTATTGCCGTTTCTGGTAAGTTTATCCCCGCTATTTTTCCATCAAACTCTTTTGCCAATTGTTTTATTAATTTTTGGAATCTATGCCTAACATTAACATTCCATTGTTTAGTGACCCAACCTTCATATGAAGGTTTACCTCCAGAAGAATTGTCTGATTGTATAATGATGCCGTTATCATACTCTTTTATTTTGATATATTCTGGAACAGGGATATTACTAACATTAAAGCTTCTATCTTGCAGCTGTATAAAGAGTTTTTTATTATGTTTTTTTAGAAGTTTGATATCGCTTTTAATTTCTGAGAAATTATAATGATCTTTTGTTGTTTCTAGAGTTTTCCATGTATAAATTTTTTGTACACCTATAACTTGTTTATTATTAATTTGACTTATATGCTTTTGAATAGAATCTCCACCTAAAAAAATATATAACTGTGGTTTTTCTGCAATAGCTGAATTAAACAATAGGCAGACTAACAATAAATAGAGTACTTTTTTTATAGTCATTTTTTTGAGTATTTTAATATATTGCCATTGATTATATAACCTATTTATACTCAACAAATATAATTTTAAAGCACTATTTTATTAACAGTAAATAGCCAACTAAATAAGAAAGGACTATTTTCCCTAACTTTTAATTAACTAAAGATAATTTTAATTAGACTTCATATTTATATGCTATGAAGGGCTTGTTTCAAAATTTTTTGATTAGTACTATTTATGATACACTATACCACTAATCACAATAAGTAAACTTCTTATGAAAAATCCCGTTAAACCATTAATATACTTATTAAAGACTGTTGAATTAATATCCCAAATTGTTAGATATATTTAAGACTGTTGAATAAATCTTTCAATTTCTATGAATAGGAATATTTTTGCTATTTTTAGTAAAAACTTAGCCT
>NZ_JAWUZH010000078.1:0-3986 GCF_036281795.1 Francisella sp. 19S2-4 | reverse complement strand
TGCAAAATCACACTTGTCAAGTACTTAATCACCAAAAAATACCGACTTTTATATTAAATTTAATAAAAATACTTATCGTAGAAAACTTCACTTCACGGTTTAATAATTTATTTGAAAGAAAAATAAAATAATTTAAATAAGATTGAAAATTATATATTATTTGCAAAATCATTCGTTGCTTTTACTAAAGCATCAATAATTCCTGGTTCAGTTGCTGAGTGTCCTGCATCAGGGATTATTTCTAATTTCGCTTCTGGCCAAGCCTTATGTAAATCCCAAGCACTAGCCGTAGGACAAACCATATCATAACGACCTTGAACAATAACACCCGGAATATTCCTTATCTTATGAGCATTCTTAAGAAGCTGTGCTTCCTCTAAAAACAACTGGTTTATAAAGAAATGATTTTCTATTCGTGCAAATGCTAAACTAAAATCTTCTCCCGCAAATCTCTCTATTGATTCATCATCAATATAAAGCTTACTTGTAGAACCTTCCCAAATACTCCAAGCTTTAGCTGCTTTTCTTTTAAGCTCCTCATTATCGCCAGTTAATAATTTATGGTATGCAACCAAAAAGTCACCTCTTAACTCCTGAGGTATTGGAGCTATATAATGCTCCCACATATCTGGAAATACTTCACTTGCTCCATGCTGGTATAACCATGCAATCTCTTTACGTCTACCTAAGAATATTCCTCTAAGTACTAATTCTGTGACAACTTCTGGATGAGCTTGTGCGTATGCTAGACCTAAAGTACTCCCCCAAGAGCCACCAAAAATCATCCATCTATCTATTTTTAATTTTTTTCGGATAGTTTCAAAGTCATTAATTAAGTCTGAGGTAGTATTTTCTCTAAGCTCTGCAAATGGCGTACTTTTTCCACACCCTCTTTGATCTACAAGAACAATGCGATATTTCTCTGGATTAAAATACTGTCTAGCACCAGGGCTAATTCCCCCTCCAGGCCCTCCATGTATAAATACAACAGGCTTACCTGTAGGGTTACCACACTCTTCAAAATATATAGTATGAATTTCTGAAACTTTTAGAAATTCTTCATTGTATGGTTCAATATCTGGATATAAAGGCATAACACACCCATTGTTTAATTATCTGTTAGTTAAATTATTAATCAAAAGAAATAACTACTCAACTTAATTTATAGTAGTTGTTAGAATATTTGTTTGGTTTTTCTTTAGCTGAGTTAGAAACTCCTCAATAACAATCCTCTTTACTTCGCAAATTTTATCTACAACCCTAAATAGTAAAGTTGGCATACCATTATTTAACTCCTTACCTAAAAGCCAAGAGTACGCTGAAGGATTATCCGTCTCAACAAGAATTCTATCTAAAGGAAGTTTTTTAGTTATAGATTGAATGTGTTTACTAAATAAAATCTCAACACCTATAGAAAAAAAACCTCCAAGAGCTAGGTAATTATCTATAATATCTAAATCGCCCGCATACCAATGAACCATAAACTTATTACAGTTATATTTTTCTAAAAAATTTACTACTTCTATTTCCGCTCCACTTGTATGCAGATTTAAAAATTTATTCTTTGTACTATGATGAGAAATAATATATTCAAATACTTCTAGCTGATCTTTATATGGAGATGCATATTTTAAAAACTTTTTATCTAAGCCTATTTCTCCTATTAAATCACTCTCAAGCAAATACTCATCTAAAGATGATAGATTATTAGAATATTCTTTTGCTTTCCACGGATGAATCCCAAATGATGGGATAACAAACTCATATTCATGACTTAATGCTTTTATCTTTTCATATGATGGTATACACATCGCAACTGATAAAAGTTTAATATTATGCTCTCTACATTCTATTGCGACTTTTTTAAAATTATCTAATGAGTACTTATCTGTATGAACATGCGAATCTAATAACATAACTTCTATATTATCTTTCTCCAGTGTCTATAACCATAGATTGCCACAGCTAAATAAACAAAAGTAGTAATCGCCGCAAAAAATAAGCCTTTATATACATATAAAAAAACATATGCAGAATCAACAAAAATCCAAATCACCCAATTATCTATTATCTTTTTACTTGCTAGCAAAACACACGCAAGTGAAGCTACACTTGTAAATCCATCTATATATGGAGTTGTCGAGTTTGTATATATTATAAGTAACTGAGATACAAACAGACCTAATAAAGATATATACAGAAGAACTTTTATCCGCCCTATTATATTAAGTCTATGTACTATAAGCTCATTCTTCCCTTGCGCATTATTCTGCCAACTATACCAACCATATCCAAAACTAAATAGCAGAACCACTTGTAAAATTGCATCTGCATATAATCCACTAATCGAAAATAAACTAGCACTCATAATAAGACCTAATAAACCGATCGGCCAACCAATCACATAAAGGCCTGCTAGCAAAAAAGTGCATAACAAGTTAACAACCATTGTACAAAAATCAAATATATGGAGCATTTCTTATTTAATAAGTAGTGATAAATGTTTATGCGATATAATAACTCTAAATTGCTTTTTTTAAAAACTCTTCATATCTCTAGTTATGTTTATAACTTATTAAAATAAAAAGCTATCGACATTTGTTAAGTAATTGACTAATTTTAAAACCACGTATATTATGAGTTAGGCAAATATTAATAAAAACTATAAAGGAAGAAACTATGAAAATTAAAAAAACTTTGACGGCACTATTACTAGCATCATCGGCACTTTCATTAAGCAGTTGTTGGCTTATAGTTGGTGCAGCAGCTGGTGCTGGAACTATCGCTTATATTCAAGGTGAATACTCTATGAATATGAATGGTGGTCTACAAGATGTTTATAATGCTGCTTTAGAAGCTGTACAAAGCAATAATGATTATGTCTTAACTAAGAAAGCTATTACTCCAACAGATGCTACTATAGAAGGTAATACTAAAGTTGACTCTACAGACTTCACTATAAAAATAGAAAAACTTACTAGTAATGCTTCAAAAGTTAGTATTAAGTTTGGTACTTTTGGAGATAAGACAGCATCCGCAACATTAATGGATCAAATTCAAAAAAATGCTAAATAGAGAAAAATAAAGAATGAAAATACTTAATAAAAAGCTTTTTTTCATATTATTAGCCCTATCTTCCACAGTAACTCTTAATAGCTGCATATTAGCGGCCGTTGCTGTTGGTGGTGGGACAGTTGCATATATTGATGGCAATTATTCTATGAATATCCAAGGAAACTACAAAGATGTTTATAATGCAGCACTTAAAGCTGTTAATAGTAATAATGACTATGTATTAGTTTCTAAAGACATTGACTCAGTAAATAATAATGCTGACATTGAAGGAGCCACAAAAATCGATAGTACTAGTTTTTCTATAGCAATAGAAGAACTTACGAGTAAAGCTTCAAAAGTCACTATTAAATTTGGTACTTTTGGAGATCAACAAATGTCATCTACTTTAATGGATCAAATTCAGGCTAACGTACACCAAAACTCTTAGCATGTACAAAAAATTTCGTTTATTGATACTATCTATTCTTATAATATCTTGTCTTAATAGCTGTGTTTTAGCTACCATACTTATAGGTACAGCAGTTGTTGCGGGCGGAGCAGTTTATTATATAAATGGTAATTATATAATAGAAATTCCTAGAGATTTAAGAACTGTATATAATGCCACAATAAAAGCTATTCAGATGAACAACCGTTATTCACTTAAAAATCAATCATACACTGGAAAGTCCGCTACAGTTAATGCTTCTGAAGCTGGCACTAATATTTCTATAGACTTAACAGGTATTAAAAATCGAACAACAGAAATAAAAATCAGATATGGTGCTCTTGGAGATGAAAATAAATCTGCTAACCTTGTAAATGAAATAACAAAAAATATCGACTAAATATCTATTTAAGACTGTTGAATAAATCTTTCAATTTCTATGAATAGGAATATTTTTGCTATTTTTAGTAAAAACTTAGCCTTA
>NZ_JAWUZH010000077.1:0-4481 GCF_036281795.1 Francisella sp. 19S2-4 | reverse complement strand
AAATACTAATATCTGTAACATCTGTATTTTACAAAATATATCTAACAATTTGGGATATTAATTCAACAGTCTTTATGATGAATAATGGCAAAAAATTTCAAAATAGCCCACATTTTTTCAATTAGCTCTTTTTTTATCATTTATGGGAGCCTATTTTAGTTTCAAGATTTAATCTATTTGGGTGCAAGTATAGAATATTTTTTGGGCTGTCGTAGATAAGTCTAGTTTAAACTCTCTCTAACCCAGTGTTTAATTAGCTTTAGCTGTTTCTTAGAATCACTGTGATTAAATCTCCATTCATATTCCTTTAAAAACAAATAAAAATTATTCTCTAGGAATACCATTAAATTTTCTCAAGTGTCTCTTAGCTTGACTCCAGAAATTCTCTATACCATTTATATGATTGTGCTTCTTAGCAAATAACTTACGATGGTTAATTATATAGTGTTTAAACTCTGAAATATCTAATGCATTATAGCTTCTAAAAGTATCTGTGTAAACGATACTATCAGGCTTAACTTTTTCTCTAATTATTGGTAGTAAAGTGTCACTTTTAGCATATGGAATGATTACGGTATATACCTTGCCATTCCTTTTAAGCAAACCAAATACAGCGACTTTGCCACCAGCTCCTCTACCTCTCTTACCTTTACGAGTTCCTACAAAGTAGCTTTCATCTACTTCAATCTCTCCTTTAAATATTTCTAAATGTTCACTATTTTTATAAATTAATACTCTTAATCTATAAAAATAATAGCTGGCTGTGGTTTTATTTACTGATACTGATACTGATACTGATACTGATGCAGTTCGTGCTGTACTTCCTGCTATAAATAACTCTATTTTTTATGAACTTAATCTACTTTTTCTCATCAAAACCATCCTAACATAACTTAGTTATCTAGGACAGCTCCATATTTTTTATTAAGAATTAATTTATTAATAATATTGTGTAAAGATTCTTTTTATTAACTGATCATTGATATTTAATTAAAATTCAATATAATACCTCTCATTTAAATTTAATTGTAGTATAGAGTTTTAATGATATCGAAAAAGAAATATGTTTATTTAAGTTTATATTTTTATTTTTTGATATTTACAATAAGGCTCTATGGTGTTCCTATTGTAAGCAATAATCCAATGAAAGAAGATTGGGAATGTTTAGTTAGTCACGGCCATTGGTTGTGCCATCGAGCAAAAAAACCAAAAAATGTTTTTAGTAAAAAGATTACATCAGAACAAAGAAGAAAGGCTCTAGCAATAGATTTGGAGTGGGTTAATGAGCCTTCTTATTTTGTTGGAGGATATTATTATGATAGTGATTCTCAATTTACTAAAGCATTGTGTAGGTCGAAAGATACTCAAGTGAGCTATGATAATGCTCAGTTTGACTCAGACGGAACTCTTATTGCTTCAGGAAATGTGATGGCTCTACAATGTGATCAAGAGCTATATGGTGATAATGCTATTATACATTATGATGAAGATGATAAATCTGTTACATCTATTGTAGCAGTTGGTGATGTAATTCTTAAGCAGCCGTCTGCAGGAGTTTTGATACGTACTAGAGATATTGATGATGATTTAATCAATAACTTGTACAGTGCTGGAGAATCTTATTTTAGAATATATAAAAAAACTCCAGAAAGACGTATATATAGAAGAGAGAAGTATAGTAATTATATAAGAGGGTATGCAACTAGTTTAATTAAAAATCCCAAGGGGGACCTAATTATAAGGGATGGATATATAACTACAGGAAGTCCTTATGATAATGATTGGAAAATATCAGGAAGATATATAAATATTGATACTAAAAAACAGATGCTTTATATGAGAGATGGTTTTTTCAAAATAAAAGATATTCCTATTATTTATGTGCCTTATATTTCTGAGCCATTAAATAATAAAAGACGTTCTGGATTTTTAACCCCAGGCTTTGTGCAAAATGATAACGCAGGTTATGGAGTATCTATACCGTATTATTTTAATTTAGCACCTAACTATGACTTATTACTTGAGTCTGTTTTGTGGTCAAAAAGTGGCATAATGGAAAATGGGACTTTTAGATATATTAATAAATACTCCCAAAGTCAACTTGAGGGCTCTATTGTACCATATGATTTACAAACAGGTAAAATTAGAGGAGCACTTACTCTTTCTAGTAGAGCAGATTTTAAAAATGGTATAACTAGCAATTTAGCATATGACTATGTTAGTGACTCACAATATTATAATGATTTCTCTGCTGGTAATATTAACTTAGTAACAAAGACATTGCTTGATAGAGAGTTTGATTTAGGTTATACTAACGATTATGTGAACACAGCGCTAACACTTTTAAAGTATGGAGTTGTAAATCCGGAACTGACTGTTTCGAATACTCCATATGCTAAGCTTCCTGAATTTAAACTTAATTTAGATTCGGGAGCTTACTTAAGTGATTATATGAATCTTAGTCTAGATACTTTGGATACTTTCTTTTATAAGCAGAAGGGTCCTGCTAGTGTTGGATCAGAAACCTTAGGAACAAATGTTAATGCATTGAGAATATATGTTGCGCCTAAGATAGCAGGAAATTTTACAGAAACTTGGGGATATTTGAAACCATCATTACAGCTTCCGGTTCGTTTTTACCAACTTAACAATAGGCCTACAGATACAATTCAATTTAGCAAAAATAGCGTTACAAGCATTTTACCAATTTTTAATATTGATGCGGGTCTTTATTTTGATCGTGATGATACAACTGAAAATGGAACTTATACAACAACATTGCACCCTAGACTTTTTTATACCTATATTCCATATCAAAATCAAAATGATATTCCTTTATTTGATACAAGTTTCCAGAATTTACAATATATGCAAATGTTTCAAGTTAATAGGTTTACAGGCTATGATAGAATAAATAATGCAAATCAATTAACTTATGCTCTAGAAAGTAACACTGTAAAACAGAGTGATGGGACAACCTTGTTTTCTGCTAAAATTGGTCAAATGGCATACTTTGCAGATAGGAAAGTAACTTTATGCCAAGGAAATTCAAGTTGTACGGTTCAAGATCCTTTTTATAAGGATAATTTTTCACCTGTGATTACATCATTTCAATATCAAGTAGCTAAAAATATTTATTTATCAGCACAAGTCAATTATAGAATAGAAGAAAAGAATTTTGACTATCAAGTGTATCAGATTTCATATAAAGACGATAATGAAAATATATTTAATTTATCATACAATAACATTGCTAGTGACTGGGATGCTTTAACACAACAGCAGATAGATGATGGCGATAAACCACAGGCTCAGCAAACTATAACATTATCTAGCATTATAAACTTAACTGATACATGGGCAATAGCTGCTCTATGGAACTATGACTTAGTTCAGAAAAAAATAGCAAATACTTTTGTAGGTGTTCAGTATAATGCCAAATCTTGGGATGTTAGATTTTTATGGGAGGATAGTGCATATACTAATGTTGATCCGAATGATCCTGCAACTTTGAGTCCTCTTACTTCGACATATATTCTTCAATTTGAACTCAAAGGAATAGGCGGGGCGGGAGAGTCAGATAACTTGGCATCTAGATTAAATCAAATTAATGGATATCAAGAAAAATCATGGGGAGTTTAGACTTGTGGTAAGAAATATAATTTTTATTATACTAATACTCTTAATGGTTAGTTGTGGCAAGGATAAAGAGTATGAGAAGGTAAGGTTAGAACATTTTTGTGAAGGGACTGTTTGTACATTTAAACTAGCAGATTTAGATATATTAGTATTTTCTACTGTGAGCGGAGATAAAGAGCAAATACTTTCAAAAAAAGATATATCTTCTCCTTTAATTGAGAATCAATTTAAAGTTAATGGCTCATATGCCGATGTAAGTAATACACTTCTTCAAAAATTGGGATTACCCCTTTGCTCATACGACAATTGTAAATTAAAAGCTCCGAGTGCGGCAGTTAAATTTTCTAAGCCTAATAGCTTTGTAAGTGTTAGTGCTACAGGTCAATTTAAGAATAAAAAAAATAAATGGCAAAAATTTGAAGTATTCTCTGATTGGCAGTTGAAAGATGTGGCGACTCCACAAGTAGACTATGCCGAACAGGGTGATACAGATGCCTATAAATTTACGATAACGAATTATGCATCGTATGATAAAAATGATATCTATACTATGTACGATAATAATAGTCAAACAACGCAGGCTATCTCTGATGGAGGCGGTAAGATAGTAAATCCAAATGACAAAGGAGATGTGACAGAGACATTGCCGGCAGGTGAGAACTTGATAGAGTTTACAGTAACCGATTATAATGTTATATCGGCTAAGTCAGCTGCAATTCCTATTGTGATAACAAGTAGTGTAGCGACGCCGACGGTTAAAGATGCTCAACAAGGAGATACAAGTACATATAAGTTTACGATAACAAACTATAGTACATATAAGTCAGATGCTATATATACGA
>NZ_JAWUZH010000076.1:0-4487 GCF_036281795.1 Francisella sp. 19S2-4 | reverse complement strand
ATACTAATATCTGTAACATCTGTATTTTACAAAATATATCTAACAATTTGGGATATTAATTCAACAGTCTTTTTAATATTTTTGCGCAAATAAAATAATAGTTTATAGCTTATAATTTAAGAATTAAAACTGAAGTAAAAGCGAGTAATAAAGTAAACTAACAGGGGAAAAATTATGAAAAAATACTCACCAATCGCTCTATCATTATTATTGATGTCTTGTTCGAGTAATCCTGAGATTACTAAACTTGGGCCTGGAGTTATTAAGTCTGAACAACAGTTGATAAGCAAAGAACAAATGAAAAAAGATGAAACTAAAAAAGATGTTTTAGCAGGAGCAGGCATGGGAGCTGGTTCAGGAGCAGCTGTCGGAGCAGGAACAGGAGCTTTAATAGGAGCAGGAACAGGAGCTTTAGTTGGAGCTGGTGGAGGCTATATTTATGTTTCAAATAAAGATGATATTATAGGTAAATATAAGTATGAGGTTTTACAAGATGGTAAAACAAATCCTGTAACATTTGAACAGTTCCCTGATCGAGATTATTTAGTTGGTGAAAGAATTGATCTTTATAAGAGTGAATATAAAGGAGAGAAAACTTACTTTATTAAATCTTTAAATGAACAGCCTAAATAATTTTATAAATATATAAGTTAGTACATTTTAGGTATTAAAATAAAAAAGTGATATTTGACTAGAAGATTAAATGAGGATATTAGTACTATTAGAAGTCCTTACTAGTAGCGTATAGGAAAAATTTATTTCTCAACTTTAAATGTTGTACCACAATATGGACAAGTATTTGTCTTCTTATCTTTGAGGTCTATATACACTCTTGGGTGTAAGTTCCAATTTTCATGATATTTTGTTGGGCAACATACTCTCTCACCAGGATGGACTTTAATAATTCTTTGTTCTTTTTTCATTTTTTAGATGTTACAAGTCTTATAGGTGTGTAAATTTTAACAAAAATATAGATAAATTAATAATACAAAAACAAATATAAATCACTTATACTTAAGGCGTTATGCAAAAAACAAAAGGTTTTGACATATGAAAAGGTTATATAATGCAAATATGTCAGCAAAAGTGTCTCGTTCAAAATGGGATATTTTAGCTTTATCAATAATACTTTTAATCCTATGTATCTTTGTGTGGTCAACCTCTAACTTAGGGGGCGCAGTTGACTATACTAATCAAGCAAGTGTTGAAAAATATTCAGAAATCTCACTAAACTTATGGTTGTTGCCTTATTATACGGCAGAAACAACTATTAGAATGTTTATTGGTTTAGGAATTTCTTTATTAATTACATTTATATTTGGTACATGGGCAGCAAAAAGTAAAAGAGCGGAAAGTCTAATTATACCTGTTGTTGATATCTTACAGTCAATACCAGTATTAGGATTTTTTGCTATAACAGTAACAGGATTTTTAGCATTATTTCCAACTTCTTTATGGGGGGCTCAGGCGGCTGTAATCTTTGGGATTATCACTGCTCAAGCTTGGAATATGATACTTAGTTTTTATCAATCTTTAAAAA
The DNA here is from genome assembly GCF_036281795.1 of Francisella sp. 19S2-4. Lineage (NCBI taxonomy): Bacteria > Pseudomonadati > Pseudomonadota > Gammaproteobacteria > Thiotrichales > Francisellaceae > Francisella > Francisella sp. 19S2-4. The sequence continues at coordinate 2,947 of NZ_JAWUZH010000076.1, read as the reverse complement.
CTGTTCCTAAAGAATTAAATGAAGCAGCAGAAATGTATCAGCTTTCTCCATGGCAAAAATTCTGGAAAGTTGAAGTACCGTTTTCAATGCCTGGTTTAGTCTGGAACACTATGATGTCAATGTCGGCTAGTTGGTTTATGATAGTAGCCTCTGAAACTATAATAGTTAATTTTAGTGCTTCTCAATCAATACCTATAAATCTATCAGGTATTGGATCATTTATTGATGCTGCTAATAATGCACAAAGTTTTGGAGCAGTTGGAGCAGCTATATTTACGATGTTAATAACAATAGTGCTTTATGATCAACTTTTATTTAGACCATTGGTTGCATGGTCTGAGAAGTTTGTAATAGGTGACAATCCTTCGGAAGCTCATAGTAAGTCATGGTTCTTGAATATTTTACAAAAATCTATAGCTGTTAAAGTTATTACATCGGTTTTGGCTAAAGTTTCTAATAAAGTAGTCAATATTAAAGTATTTAAAAAAGATCTTGATAAGGCATATGATCGAAAAACCCATCGTAAGGCTGAGAAAACAGAGAGTGCGTTTAAAAGAATTTTATGGAACATAATTATTACTGTTGTTGTTCTGCTTCTACTGTATTCAATGTATGAGACTATTTATGCAAAGAACCCTAATATAGGTATAGAAGAAACTCTTAAAGTTTTTATGTATGGTTTATTTACAGGCGCTAGAGTTGCTGTTCTTATACTTATTACATCTTTAATATGGGTTCCTATAGGTATTTGGATTGGCTTAAGACCAAAGATAGCTCAAAAAGTTCAGCCTTATGCCCAAATGGCAGCAGCTTTCCCAGTAAACGTTTTATATGGGGTATTTGGTACATTAGTTGTGATGTTTAATTTACATTTTGATATTTGGTGTATTTTACTAATGGCACTTGGAACACAGTGGTATATTCTATTCAATGTTATTGCAGGAGCATCAGCTATACCAGAAGAGTTAAAGTTTGCTGCTACAAATATGCAGCTTAAAGGAATAGCAAAGCTTAAGAAATTTCTAATACCAGCTGTTATGCCATATTATGTTACTGGGGCAATTACAGCTGCTGGGGGATCTTGGAATGCTAGTATTATCAGTGAATATATAAACTGGGGTAAGGATTCTGTGATTCAAGCTTCGGGCCTGGGAGATTATATTACAAAGTATACCAACATGCCTGGTGATCATACGGCAAATGTTCTTTTAGGTGTAATTGTAATGTGTATTTTAGTTGTAGCATCAAATAAGTTATTTTGGCGCAGATTATATAACTATGCAGAAAATCGTTTTAGTATGAATATGTAAAGCATAGGGGAGTTTTAAAAATGAGTAAAAAAATATTTACAGTAGAAAATGTTAGTAAAGATTTTAATATTAAAGGAGGACACTCTCTTAAAGTATTAGATAATATAAACTTTACTCTTCATGAACGTGAAATAGTTGCATTACTAGGAAAATCAGGTTCTGGTAAATCAACTTTATTAAGAATAATAGCGGGCTTATTAAGCCCAACGAATGGAGATGTACTATATAGAGGTAAAAGGGTTTCTGCTCCAGTACCTGATATTTCGATGGTTTTCCAAAGTTTTGCTCTTATGCCGTGGCTGACTGTATTACAGAATGTTGAGCTAGGTCTTGAGGCGCGTAAAATAAATCTTAAAGAACGTAGAGAAAGAGCATTAAAAGCTATTGATATGGTTGGTCTTGATGGTTTTGAAAATGCATATCCTAAAGAGTTATCTGGAGGGATGAAGCAACGTGTTGGTTTTGCAAGAGCTTTAGTTCTTGAACCAGATGTTTTACTTATGGATGAACCATTTTCTGCTCTTGATATTCTTACGGCTGAGAACTTAAGAGAAGATTTACTTGATTTGTGGGAAAATAATGACGCGATGAAGGGAATCTTATATGTTACTCATAGCATTGAAGAAGCTGTTTTAACTGCAGATAGAATAATAATATTTGGGAGTAACCCTGGCTTTATTCGTGGGGAGCTGAAAATAAACATTCCTCATCCAAGAAGTTCTCAAGATCCGGTTGTTGCGAATCTTGTAGATCAAGTTTATCGTATGATGACAACTGCTCAAACAAAAGAACTTTCAGAACGTATGAATAAGAAAACAGCTATGACAATTGGTTATAGATTGCCAGATGTTGATATTTCTGAAATGAATGGTCTCTTAGATGAGATGGCAGAAATTAAAAATGTTGATGCTGTTGACTTACCTCAGCTTGCTGATGAATTACATCTAGATATTAATGATTTATTTCCGATTATTGAAATTCTTTCTATTTTACGTTTTGCAGAAGTTTCAGATGGTGATATTAAAATGACTGCAATGGGACGTAAATTTATTGATTCAAATATTGATGATAGAAAGTTTATTTTTGGGAGATTATTCTTAAAGTATATTCCTCTTGCTAGCCATGTTGTTAAAGTTTTGAATGAAAGAGAAAGTCAATCCGCGCCTAGAAGTAGATTTTTAGCAGAGCTTGATGATTATTATCCAGTAGATATCGCAGAAAGAGTTTTTGATACCTTTATTGACTGGGCTCGTTATGCAGAGCTTATCAATTATGATGCAAATACGGGTGTTATTTCATTAGATGAGAATGCTGCTGAATATATAAAGAAAATGTAGTTTTTAGCTATTAAAATTTGATAAGTTTTATCAAAATTTAATATTTAGAATACATCTTGTTTGAAGTAATTTATAACGATTGTTAGCGATATGAACTACTATTGTGAGATTTGTTCTAATACTTCTAGTAATTTTCATAATCCCAAATTGTTTATTAGCAGCTGATAGCTCCTCTTCAGAAGAAATAAATCAAGAGCAACTTTCAAAGAATGACAGAGAAAGTTTATTAAAGACTGTTGAATAAATCTTTCAATTTCTATGAATAGGAATATTTTTGCTATTTTTAGTAAAAACTTAGCC
>NZ_JAWUZH010000075.1:0-4805 GCF_036281795.1 Francisella sp. 19S2-4 | reverse complement strand
AGGCTAAGTTTTTACTAAAAATAGCAAAAATATTCCTATTCATAGAAATTGAAAGATTTATTCAACAGTCTTTTAGAGTTTAAGAAAGAATAATTTTTATTATATTCTTGTAAGCCCTCTCTTAAAGTAAGCTCACAATTTTGTTTTAAATATTGCATTGTAAATTTACAAAAACATTTTTAATGTAAGAAATATTATATAGATAAAAAATATAGAAAAACTAATAAAAATTAGTTTTGAGAATCATCAGTAGCTTCTTCTTTTTTATTACAACAGCTTTTATCAGAGCCAGTTTTACCGCATGAACTACTACAATCAGAGCCACAGCAATGACCTTTTTTATGATATTTAGCAGCAAATAAAACTAAAATAATAGATACTACAACTAACCATGTATTTTCATGTATAGATCCAGGAAAAATACATAAAATTAAAGTAATAATTTTTAGTGCTACAGCGACACCAAGAATAGTTAAAAATACAGCTAAAGCACATAGACCAAACTGTTTACCACAAGATTCATTTTCTTTAAAAGGGCACTTCATTTATATTCTCCTTATGTTTTAATTACATTTATATTTTAGCAATAAAAATGAATCTAGCATAGAAAAGAATAATTAAGTAAAAATTATGAATTAGTGTCTAGTTATATAATTCAAACTAACTGCAAAAAGAATAATTATTAAAGATATCCAAACAGTTAAGTTAGATGGATCATGGTTTATTAAAATTCCAAAAATAACTCCAAATAATGGAACAAGATAGTTTGTAAATGATGTAAATATAGGACCGGCAAGTTTTATAAGAGATGAATATAAAAAATAAACAATACCAGCACAAAAAACTCCTAAGTATAGCAAAGAAGATAAAGATAATATCGAACAATGTATACTGCTATCATTAGGTCTAAATATAATTGTTAATATGATTAATTGAATAGTTGAAGAAATAAGAAGATTTCTTGAAACTATAACAGGATGATCATCAAAACAAAATTTGCTTAATAATAGTAAAGATAAAGCAAAAGATGTTGTTGCGATTAATATAGCTAGTATTCCTAATATATTAAAAGAATTATTTCCTAATATTAGGTCAGGATAAAACAGTACTATAAGACCAATAAATCCAACAGAAATACTTAATATGTTTGATATAGTAATTCTTGATTTTACTATAAAAGGGCCTAATAAAACTACAAAGAAAGGTACTGTTCCTGTTAAAATAGCCGTGATTGAAGGGCTTGCAAATTTTTGTCCCCAAGGTATTAACATAAAAGGCATAGTGGCTTCTAAAAAAGCTATTAATGAATATATAGCAAACCCTTTTTTAAAAGGGTTTGATTTTAGTTTTAGTAAGTAGCAAATACAGCAAAGTACAATACAACCAATTGAAGATCGTGCTAGAGCTATCAGTATGGGAGGGAAGTTTTCTATAGCTTCCTTTTGAATAATAAATTGTGATCCCCAAATGAGACCTATAGAAAAAAGAAGAAAATATTTTTTTAACATTTTTATTTAATATTATATTAATGAGCTGCTAATTTTATATAAATTTTTCACAGAATGCTAGAGGGTAAAAAAATAGAGTTTTACTTATTGTTAAAAAAATCTTGGTTATTTGTTGTCTTATTTGTAAGTAATTTACTGTAATTACTTTTTGTTTGTTGGCTTGTAGAGAAGTGATCAGGTCTATGTTGGAATGTACAACTATTTAAAAATATTACTAAAAAAACAAAGAATAGAATTTTTTTCATTTTATAAAAATTTATATGTATTTTTTATTAGTTAAATAATATCTTTTTGTAGGATAATTTAATAGGGCTTATTTAAAAAATCCCATCTTTGGTATATATAGCTTTATTAATTTATTAAAATAAATACTATGTTATAAAAATATAATAAATTTAGAGAGATTATAATATTATGATGAATGAAGAATATCTCTTAGATAACTATAAAAGGCCTAAGTTAGAAACTCCTGATGGTAGCAAAAAAGTATTGCTACATTCGTGTTGTGCTCCTTGTGCAGGTGAGGTTATGGATGCATTAGCAGCATCAGGTATTGATGTTACTATCTTTTTTTATAACCCAAATATTCATCCAACAGAAGAATATATCATTAGAAAAGAAGAAAATAAAAGGTATGCTGATAAGTTAGGTATGGCATTTGTTGATGCTGATTATGATAAAGATAATTGGTTTAATCTGGCTAAAGGTATGGAAGATGAGCCAGAAAGAGGTATTAGATGTACGATGTGTTTTGATATGAGATTTGTCAAAACAGCTGAATATGCTAGTAAAAATGGTTTTACTCTTATATCTAGTACATTAGGAATTTCTAAATGGAAAAATATGGAGCAAATAAATACTTCAGGTAAAAAAGCGGCATCTTTATTTGAAAATATACAATATTGGGATTTTAATTGGCGCAAAAAAGGTGGCTCATATAGGATGCTAGAAATATCTAAGAAAGAGAAATTCTATCAACAGGAGTACTGTGGTTGCGCATATAGCCTTAGGGATACGAATAAATGGCGAGTTGAAAATGGCAAAGAAAAAATTAAAAGAGGCGTTAAATACTATTCGAATTAGGTTATATTCTTAATATAAAACATATATCTAAGAAGCAAACATTTTCTGTATTTTTTAGTTAAGATGCTAACTCTAATACAGGAGCTGAAAAAGAACTACTAGAAACTTGATTTGCTATTCCATAACTAAAACCTTTTGAAGTTAGACTTAAAATTACTGTTATTGTTAATATTATTTTTTTCATTTTTCTACATCACATAAAAGATCTTAATTTATGTATATATTATGAGGCATATCTCATAAAGTAAAATATATGATTTTTATTAATTCAATAAGTTTATCTTATAAAATATGGATTATTATTGTGTGTTACTTATTTTTTGCTTAAAAATATCATTATTAAATATATTAGTACCGGAATAAAAAGGGATTTTTCTTGAAAATTTGTAAAAATTATTCCACCTAAGATAGAACCTATTAGAAAAAATAATATTAGCATAGAATATAATTTTATTTTCCATATTTTTACTTTCTTTTTCTTTATCCAATAAGCTACTAGTATACCTAGATCAGTAGTTGTTCCTGTCATATGAGTTGTTCTAATAAGTGCCGATCCATAGTGCGTAGTCATAGCATTTTGTAGACCCATTGCCATTGCCAGTAAATATTGACAATATGTTTGCTTATAATAAATTAAAACTATAGAAATAGAGACTAGTATAAGTTGTAATATTAGGTTTGCTTTATATCTATAATCTTTATTGTAATTTATATCTTCAATAATTAAACCACTTAATATAGCACCAATTAAAAAAGAGATAACTAATAATATAGCACTTAAAAACATCATGTAATCATCTTTAGCTAAGTATGTCCCTGACAGAGCTATATTTCCGGTAACATAACCTACAGCATTATGTAAAAAACTAATTATAGTTGCTGCATTAATATATCCGCCATTTAATGATAATAGAATAACGGCTAGATATATCCATAGTGAGGATTGATGTATTGTATTTTTCATACTTATAAAGCCTTAAAGCCTAGAGTTTTAGTAGTAGAAATAGTCTAACTAAAAGGTATTAAGAAAGATCATTTTATCATTAAATGATTATATATGGATATATGGTAAGTATATAAAAAGATAAAAAATTGGATTTAGTAGTTATTTAATATATTTCGAGATATTTTTAGCTAATGTATAAACAGATTATTAAATTTTAAATTCTTTAATTATCACATCAATATTTGATATTTTTTTAATAGACTTATGAATTTCATCAGATGTATGATCTGGTTTTGTTTTAACAACGAAGCTTAAAGAGCTAGATTTTTTATATAGTCTATTAATAATACTTTTCTTGGAATTATCTTCTAATAAAGTAACATCATAACCTACTTTCCTTTGTAGATCATACCAGCAATCAATCACATAATTTCTTACGGTTTCATCAGCAATTCTATTAGCTACATGAGTCATATTTACTTCTTGTATTATATTTTGATTATCAGATATGTAATGAGATTTTATTATTGATAATAAATGCCTCATTTGTTGGTTTTCAACTAAGATACTCTTGTACATGATTAGTCTCCTTATAGTTGCTAAATAAAGTAGATTTATCAGTAAATAATATCTTTATTTTTTTATTATTTTCTTGCATCTTAAAACCTACTTTTGTTACTTATCTTTCGTATAAAAAACTTCTTTATAAAAAGTACTATAAGGAGTACGGAAATTAATATTAGCATTTTTTTTGCTTTAAAATAGTCTTGAAATTTTTCTAAAATTGCTCTCCTCATTGATATTTCTACATAAACGCATATATAAAAAATTCTTATACAATTTTTGCTTGACTTAAAGACTATTTTTTATATTTGAGAAATATTAGATTTAAAAGATAGAGTTTATAATAGTTCTAATGGATTAAGTATATACTCAAGGACTAGAGTGTTATATCATCATTAAACTTTATTATGATCTTTGCTAGATAAATTATAAATATATTTTTACTAAGATTAAGAGAAATTATAGCTTAAGACCAGCGTCTTCTTATTCTTTCATCATTCTTAGCTCTTCTGATAGATTCTCTTTTGGCAGCTTTTCTTTTTTCTGTAGGCTTAATATAGTGCATCCTTTCTTTAGCTTCTTGTCTAATGCCAGCATTATTACATAAGGTTTTAAACTTTCTTAAGTTAACAAAGACTGTTGAATTAATATCCCAAATTGTTAGATATATTTTGTAAAATACAGATGTTACAGATATTAGTATT
>NZ_JAWUZH010000074.1:0-5181 GCF_036281795.1 Francisella sp. 19S2-4 | reverse complement strand
TTGGATTAAAAAAGAGTAAAAAGTTTAAAATTTTTAAAAAAAGTGCTTGCGTTTTGGTTAGAGGATGCGTATTATATGTCTTCACCGGCTGACGAGTGATGTTAACGGTAAGAGACTAAGGTTTCTAAGATATTTAATAGATATATTATATACAAACACTTTGTTAAAGAATTTGAGTATCAGTAGTTAGAGTCAGAATTTGAGAATTAAACTGAAGAGTTTGATCCTGGCTCAGATTGAACGCTGGTGGCATGCTTAACACATGCAAGTCGAACGGTAACAGGAGAAGCTTGCTTCTTGCTGACGAGTGGCGGACGGGTGAGTAACGCGTAGGAATCTGCCCATCTGTGGGGGATACCAGTTGGAAACGACTGTTAATACCGCATAATATCTGCGGATTAAAGGTGGCCTTTGTGCTGCCGCAGATGGATGAGCCTGCGTTGGATTAGCTTGTTGGCGGGGTAAAGGCCCACCAAGGCTACGATCCATAGCTGATTTGAGAGGATGATCAGCCACATTGGGACTGAGACACGGCCCAAACTCCTACGGGAGGCAGCAGTGGGGAATATTGGACAATGGGGGAAACCCTGATCCAGCAATGCCATGTGTGTGAAGAAGGCTCTAGGGTTGTAAAGCACTTTAGTTGGGGAGGAAAGCTTATAGGTTAATAGCTTATGAGAAGGACGTTACCCAAAGAATAAGGACCGGCTAACTCCGTGCCAGCAGCCGCGGTAATACGGGGGGTCCGAGCGTTAATCGGAATTACTGGGCGTAAAGGGTCTGTAGGTGGTTTGTTAAGTCAGATGTGAAAGCCCAGGGCTCAACCTTGGAACTGCATTTGATACTGGCAAACTAGAGTATGGTAGAGGAATGGGGAATTTCTGGTGTAGCGGTGAAATGCGTAGAGATCAGAAGGAACACCAATGGCGAAGGCAACATTCTGGACCAATACTGACACTGAGGGACGAAAGCGTGGGGATCAAACAGGATTAGATACCCTGGTAGTCCACGCTGTAAACGATGAGTACTAGCTGTTGGATTCGGTGTAAAGGATCTAGTGGCGCAGCTAACGCGTTAAGTACTCCGCCTGGGGACTACGGCCGCAAGGCTAAAACTCAAAGGAATTGACGGGGACCCGCACAAGCGGTGGAGCATGTGGTTTAATTCGATGCAACGCGAAGAACCTTACCTGGTCTTGACATCCTGCGAACTTTCTAGAGATAGATTGGTGCCTTCGGGAACGCAGTGACAGGTGCTGCACGGCTGTCGTCAGCTCGTGTTGTGAAATGTTGGGTTAAGTCCCGCAACGAGCGCAACCCCTATTGATAGTTACCATCATTAAGTTGGGTACTCTATTGAGACTGCCGCTGACAAGGCGGAGGAAGGTGGGGACGACGTCAAGTCATCATGGCCCTTACGACCAGGGCTACACACGTGCTACAATGGGTATTACAGAGGGATGCGAAGGTGCGAGCTGGAGCGAAACTCAGAAAGGTACTCTTAGTCCGGATTGCAGTCTGCAACTCGACTGCATGAAGTCGGAATCGCTAGTAATCGCAGGTCAGAATACTGCGGTGAATACGTTCCCGGGTCTTGTACACACCGCCCGTCACACCATGGGAGTGGGTTGCTCCAGAAGTAGATAGCTTAACGAATGGGCGTTTACCACGGAGTGATTCATGACTGGGGTGAAGTCGTAACAAGGTAGCCGTAGGGGAACCTGCGGCTGGATCACCTCCTTAACGGAAATACGAAAAAAAGAATAAGCTCTAATTACATATTTAAATGATTTAGCTTAGTGTTTGTAGATAATATATTTTAGTGTAAATAAAATACGGGTCTGTAGCTCAGTTGGTTAGAGCGCACCCCTGATAAGGGTGAGGTCGGTAGTTCGAGTCTACTCAGACCCACCATTTTAGGTTTAGTTGGGGCCATAGCTCAGCTGGGAGAGCACCTGCTTTGCACGCAGGGGGTCAGCGGTTCGATCCCGCTTGGCTCCACCAATATTTTATTTGCATGATGATAGAGATATTTAACAATTTAGTATAGAAATAGACTTAAGAAAATAAGTGCAAGCGGTGGATGCCTTGGCATTCAGAGGCGATGAAGGACGTGTTAATCTGCGATAAGCTTCGGCGAGCTGGTAAATGAGCTTTGACCCGGAGATTTCCGAATGGGGGAACCCACCTAACACAAGTTAGGTACTCACTCGATATAGAGTGTAGAGCGAACGAGGGGAACTGAAACATCTAAGTACCCTTAGGAAGAGAAATCAATTGAGATTCCCATAGTAGTGGCGAGCGAAGTGGGAAGAGCCTGGTATGATTTAGCTGTAATTATAGTAGAACAAGTTGGGAAGCTTGACGATAGAGGGTGATAGTCCCGTATACGAAATAATCACAGTGGAACTAAGCATACGAACAAGTAGGACGGGGCACGTGAAACCTTGTCTGAATATGGGGGGACCATCCTCCAAGGCTAAATACTCCTGAATGACCGATAGTGAACTAGTACCGTGAGGGAAAGGTGAAAAGAACCCTTATAAAGGGAGTGAAATAGAATCTGAAACCGCTTGCATACAAGCAGTAGGAGCATTATTTAGTAATGTGACTGCGTACCTTTTGTATAATGGGTCAGCGAGTTACTTTTAGTGGCGAGGATAACTGAATAAGGGATCCGTAGCGAAAGCGAGTCTTAATAGGGCGACTAGTCGCTAGGAGTAGACCCGAAACCGGCGCGATCTATCCATGGCCAGGTTGAAGGTTGGGTAATACCAACTGGAGGACCGAACCCAATACTGTTGCAAAAGTATGGGATGAGCTGTGGATCGGAGTGAAAGGCTAATCAAGCACGGAGATAGCTGGTTCTCCCCGAAAACTATTTAGGTAGTGCCTCGTGTATAACTCATTGGGGTAAAGCACTGTTTCGACGATGGGGGTTTTACGACCTTACTGACTCGATGCAAACTCAGAATACGATGAAGTTCAATCACGGGAGACACACTGCGGGTGCTAAGGTCCGTAGTGGAAAGGGAAACAGCCCAGACCGCCAACTAAGGTCCCCAAGTCATAGCTAAGTGGGAAACGAAGTGGGAAGGCCCAGACAGCCAGGAGGTTGGCTTAGAAGCAGCCACCCTTTAAAGAAAGCGTAATAGCTCACTGGTCGAGTCGGCCTGCACGTAAGATTTAACGGGGCTAAGCTATGCACCGAAGTTGCGGAATATATAGTATATATTGGTAGGGGAGCGTTCTGTAAGCCGATGAAGGTGTGTTGAGAAGCATGCTGGAGGTATCAGAAGTGCGAATGCTGACATGAGTAACGTAAAATAAGTGAGATTCTTATTGGCCGAAAACCCAAGGATTCCTACGCAATGTTAATCAACGTAGGGTAAGCCGGCCCCTAAGGCGTAGCTGAAGAGTGAAGTCGATGGGAAACAGGTTAATATTCCTGTGCCGCTTATATGAACGAAGGAGGGACGGAGAAGGTTAGGTAGGCCTGGCGAATGGTTGTCCAGGTGAAAGTATGTAGGTAGAGGTGCTAGGCAAATCCGGCATCTTGTTGATCTGAGGTACGAGACGAAGTCAAACTTGTTTGACGAAGCTATTGATACCATGCTTCCAGGAAAAGCTTCTAAGTATATTGTATAAGCGACCGTACTGTAAACCGACACTGGTGGGTAGGTAGAGAATACTAAGGCTATGAGATAACTCTGGTGAAGGAACTAGGCAAAATGACACCGTAACTTTGGAAGAAGGTGTGCCCTTGATGGTGATGAGACTTGCTCTCTGAGCTGTTGGGGGTTGCAGATACCAGGTGGCTGCGACTGTTTATCAAAAACACAGCACTCTGCTAAATCGTAAGATGAAGTATAGGGTGTGACGCCTGCCCGGTGCTGGAAGGTTAATTGAAGGGGTTAGCGCAAGCGAAGCTCTGGATCGAAGCCCCAGTAAACGGCGGCCGTAACTATAACGGTCCTAAGGTAGCGAAATTCCTTGTCGGGTAAGTTCCGACCTGCACGAATGGCGTAACGACGGCCACACTGTCTCCACCAGAGACTCAGTGAAATTGAAATCGCTGTGAAGATGCAGTGTACCCGCGGTTAGACGGAAAGACCCCGTGAACCTTTACTACAGCTTTGCACTGGACTTTGAATATTTATGTGTAGGATAGGTGGGAGACTTTGAAGCAGTTACGCTAGTAGCTGTGGAGTCGTCCTTGAAATACCACCCTTGAATATTTAGAGTTCTAACTCAGGAGAGATTCGAGGACAGTGTATGGTGGGTAGTTTGACTGGGGCGGTCTCCTCCTAAAGAGTAACGGAGGAGTACGAAGGTGCACTCGGTATGGTCGGAAATCATACCTAGAGTATAAAGGCAAAAGTGCGCTTGACTGCGAGAGTGACGGCTCGAGCAGGTACGAAAGTAGGTCTTAGTGATCCGGTGGTCCCGTATGGAAGGGCCATCGCTCAACGGATAAAAGGTACTCCGGGGATAACAGGCTGATTCCTCCCAAGAGTTCATATCGACGGAGGAGTTTGGCACCTCGATGTCGGCTCATCACATCCTGGGGCTGAAGCAGGTCCCAAGGGTATGGCTGTTCGCCATTTAAAGTGGTACGCGAGCTGGGTTCAGAACGTCGTGAGACAGTTCGGTCCCTATCTGCCGTGGGCGTTAGAGATTTGAGAAGAGTTGCTCCTAGTACGAGAGGACCGGAGTGAACGAACCACTGGTGTTCCGGTTGTTTCGCCAGAAGCATTGCCGGGTAGCTACGTTCGGAAGGGATAACCGCTGAAAGCATCTAAGCGGGAAGCCTCCTTCAAGATTAGATCTCTCTAGCTTTTGCTAGTAAGGAACGTTGGAGACTACGACGTTGATAGGCTGGGTGTGGAAGTACAGCAATGTATGAAGCTTACCAGTACTAATGATCCGAGAGACTTAAGTCTATTTCTATGCTGAATTGTTAAATATCTTTATAAACCAAAACACAGTTTTGGCGATGATAGCTTGTAGGAACCACCTGATCCCATTCCGAACTCAGAAGTGAAACTACAATACGCCGATGATAGTCTGGCATTGCCCAGGTGAAAGTAGGTAGTCGCCATCTTTTTCGAATATAAAAGACTCAACGTCAGAGCACAATTTGAAAGCCTCGCCCTAAAAAGCGGGGCTTTTTCGTTTCTGG
>NZ_JAWUZH010000073.1:0-5796 GCF_036281795.1 Francisella sp. 19S2-4 | reverse complement strand
GGCTAAGTTTTTACTAAAAATAGCAAAAATATTCCTATTCATAGAAATTGAAAGATTTATTCAACAGTCTTAATAATATGAAACTTTAATGCAACAATATAAAATTCTTTAATCGCTTTATAGCCTCTTGTAAAACATTTCTCTCAGCTGTAGCACTAATCCTAATATGTCCTGCCAAGCCAAAAGCACTTCCATGTATAACCCCAACCAGAGTTTCTTCTAAAAGCTTTAGACAGAAATCCTCATCCGTAAGTCCCATTTTATTTAGAATTTTACTTATATCCAAAAATATATAAAAACCTCCTTGAGGCATAAAAACTTTAACATCAGGTATATCTTTTAAAGTGTTAAAAACAAAATAAACACTTTCATAATACTCTTGATTCATATACTCAATATCAGCTCTTTCTAACTTTAGCGCCTCTATCGCTGCAATTTGTGAAATTGAACAAGCACAAGATAAAGATTGTGATTGAAATTTTTTTATAGCATTTATAAATTCTGCAGGTGCTAGAATATGTCCAACACGCCAACCTGTCATTGCATAATTTTTAGAAACTCCACTTGCAACTATTAAACGATCTTTAAGTTCTGGATAAATATTTGTAACAGTAATTGGCTTTCTATCCCAATAAATTTGATCATATACTTCATCACTAATTAATACTACATGATGATATTTCTTCATTAAATCTGCTAAAGCTCGTATCGTTGATTCTGAGTAGACTGCTCCTGATGGATTATTTGGAATATTGATTAAGATAGCTTTTGTCTTAGAACTTATCAAACTTTCTAAGCTTAGAATATCTGGCTCAAAACCATTATCAATACTAGTTTCTAAAACAACTGGAATACCTCCAGATAATTTAATCATATCAGGATAAGATGCCCAATATGGAGCCATGTAAATCACCTCATTTCCATGATTAATAATACAATTAAATATATTATGAAGACTATGCTTTGCCCCTGTGGTAACACAAACCTCATTAAGCTTATAATTAATACCATAATCACTACTATAGCGATTTACTATCGCTTGTCTTAGATCTTTATAACCATCAACTGTTGTATACTGAGTATAGTTATTTTGAATTGCTTCAATACCCGCTTTTTTCACAACATCTGGAGTATGAAACCCAGGCTCACCTACATTTAATGATAGAATATTTTTCCCTTCATCAACAAGCTCCTGGACTTTGGATGACATCAATGCTGTTGCAGATGGTTTAATATTTGTTACACGATTACTAATTTGTATAGTCATATATCTTCCTAATATTTCTACTAACGTGAGAAAAACTAAGATCTTGCAAAATTATGCTTAGACCGAAGCACTCCACGTTTAAGTTCAACGTGACAGTTCTGCTACCTTTCAGTATCAGACCCAAGAATACAGCTCATAACCTCTATATTCTTTCGGCACAATCTCTAAAAACCTAATCATCATTAAGCGTTATGGCTTTCAGATTAGCATTATAGACTATGCACCTCTTCTTTAAATTTGACAGTAAAAACTCTTACTAGATTTGAGCCTACCATAGTAAATAAAAACATGTCAAATACTATTTGGCATTTTTAAATAATGAAATAAAACAAGATAAAATAATTAAATGACTTAATTGTATTTATTTAAAAAACTAAATTTTTATAAAGAAAACTTTATCACCCTCTTAGGTTTTTTTACTTCGTTCATACATTACCCAATAAACAATCCAGGTACATATATATACAAATATGCCACAGAAAATCACATCACTAAAAAAGTGTCCTCCTTGAGCCATTCTCATTAGACCTAAACCTCCTCCTGCAGCTATAGCTACTGCAAAAGCTAAGGCTTTTTTCTTACGTGTAGCCGCAAGAGGCATTAGAGCAAAAAGCCAAAATCCCATAGATGCATCACCACAAGGGAAAGAACAATTTGTAGTACATTGATTAGATATTACAAATGGTTGTTGGAAAACTTTAGTGCCATCAAACTGTTGCACCATATATGGTCTAGGTCTTCCCCAATGATTTTTAAATATAGCATTTACAACAAGCCCAGGACCTATCCACAAGCATACCGCCACAAAAAATATCGCTTTTCTATTTTTTATTTGAAAAGCTTTTATAAATAATGATCCAATCAAGAATAAAATAACTATTATGGAAAATATCACTGGGAAAACCATTGCAAACTTATGCAAAGCTCCAAATACCCCATGATGAGTACTAGCAGCGAACCCACCATATGAAGGATCATAGAAATCACTCGCCAGAGCTAAATCCAAGTGAGGAAATATTAAAAAAAACACCCAAGCTAAAAAGCAAACAATAACGCCCACTATAATGTGAAATTTTGCCAAAATTTGTCCTTAATTAGTCATATACTTAATAAATTAGTACTATAGTTTAACATTTTTAAACTTTTTTTGTTAGAATTATGAATTGGTTTTATGATTAAGTTTAATTTTTATTTAAGATAATATGGCAGATAACGATACAAACAAAATTCATGCTATTGGTAGACTAAAAATAACATTAGTGGTTATTTTAGCAGCAGTTGTAATATACCTGTTTATAGCATTATTTAGCTTTAATATAAATGATCCTGGCTGGAGTAGTGTTTCATCAGAAACAACTATCAAAAATTATGCTGGCCCTGTTGGGGCTTATGTAGCAAGCTTTATACTCTCAATATTTGGAGTAGTTGGCTTTATCATCCCTTTTATTTTTGTTGATTTTATTAGAATACTATTGATCAAAAGAAAAGAACAAAGCCTCAGCTACTTGATGTTTACTGTTAAGACAATTGGTATTATTTTTTTCGTTCTCTCTTGTTGTGGGATTGCTGAACTATATTTTAGTTTTGCTAATTATTGGATGCCTCAAAGATCTGGAGGTATTTTTGGTTATGAGACAGCAAAAACTTTCGTTAAATATTTTGGTACAGTTGGCGGTTCATTTGCATTATTAGTCTCTTTACTTATAGGCTTAACTCTTTACTCAGGTATAGCTTGGCTAAGTTTGATTAAAAAAACTTTCACCTTATCTGGAAAATCTATTAGCTACATAGCAAAATCAAAAAAAAGTGATGAAGATATTGTAAATGTTAATGACTTTGAAGATTTTAATAACAAAATAAATGCTTCACCATTAAATAAAGATAAAAATACAGCTTCAGTATCTATTGAAAAAGAACAAAAAGAACAAAAAGAAGCTCCAAGTGAGGATATTTTTAAAGAAGTCTTAAAAAGTACTAAAGATAGTAATGAGCTTTCATTTAAGGATTTTAATAATAAACCAACTCAAGATGAACTATCCCTTTCTGATTTAGAGCAAAAAAAAAATAAATCGTCACTAGCTACCGAAACAACAAAGCCACAAATATCAAAAGCAAATAGCTTCAAAAAAAACCTCCTTCCTTCTCTTGATTTACTTATTGAACCTGAGGAAAAAAAGGCTGGAGTATCCCAAGAGCAACTAAATGAGACATCCTCATTATTAGAACAAACTCTAAATGATTTTAATATAAATGCTAAAGTAGTAGCTGCATATCCCGGCCCTGTTATTACTAGATATGAGATAGACCTAGCAAGAGGGACAAAAGTTAGCAAACTAACAAATATAGCCCAAGATCTAGCCAGAGCTCTATCAACAACAGCTGTTAGAGTTGTTGAGGTAATTCCTGGAAAGCCTTATGTTGGACTAGAATTACCCAACCCAACTAGACAAATGGTTCGAATAAAAGAAGTTTTATCTGCTCCAGAATTTCTAAAATCGAGATCGCCTACATTAATGGGAATAGGTGTTGATATTTCTGGAAAACCAGCATTTGCTGAACTTGCAAAAATGCCTCACCTTCTAGTAGCTGGAACAACCGGATCAGGTAAATCTGTAGGTGTTAATTCTATGATTATCAGCATGCTATATAAGTGTACTCCTGATGAACTAAAATTTATCATGATTGACCCAAAAATGCTTGAGCTATCTATTTACGATGACATTCCTCATCTTTTAACTCCTGTTGTTACAGATATGACAGAAGCTGCCAACTCTTTACGCTGGTGCGTTAAAGAAATGGAAAGACGCTATGCTCTTATGTCAGCTGCTGGTGTTCGAAATATATCCTTATTAAATGACAAAATCGAGCAAGCTGAAAAAGCTGGTAAACCTCTGAAAGACACTATGTTTATCAAGATGAATCCAGAGCGTGCTCATGAAGCTCCAACTCTTACAAAAATGCCTTATATTGTTGTTGTTGCAGATGAATTTGCAGATATGATTATGGTCGTAGGTAAAAAGGTTGAAGAGCTTATTGCAAGACTTGCACAAAAAGCCCGTGCTGCAGGTATTCATATTATATTAGCAACTCAAAGGCCATCTGTTGATGTTGTAACAGGACTTATAAAAGCCAATATCCCTACTAGAATGTCTTTCCAAGTGTCATCAAGAATAGACTCCAGAACTATACTTGATCAGCAAGGTGCTGAACAATTACTTGGACAAGGTGATATGCTATATCTAAAACCTGGTTTTGGTGCTCCAATGCGTATTCATGGCGCTTTTGTTGATGATAATGAGGTTCATAGAGTTGTTGAATCTTGGAAAGAGTATGGTCAACCAGAATATATCCAAGATATTCTTGAATCTACAGAAGATTCTGAAAGTGGTTCTACCACTGGAGAAGGTAACAGTGAAGATCCTCTATATAATGATGCCGTCGAAATAGTTATAAAAACACAAAAAGCTTCTATATCTGCAGTCCAACGAAAGCTAAAAATAGGCTATAACCGCTCTGCAAGATTAATGGAAGAAATGGAAGAAAATGGCATAGTTTCAGAAATGAATCAAAATGGCATGCGTGATGTATTAGTAAAGAGAGAATCCTAAATGAAAAAAATAATCATATTTTTAATAACAATTTTTATTAGTGCAAATATCTGTTTTGCCGATGCTGCAAGTGATTTAGTTAACAAGATTAGAAGCATCAACTCTATGACAGCTGACTTTAATCAAAAGCTTATTGATAACCAAAATGATAACAATATCAGCACACAAGGTAAGATGTCTCTAAAAAAACCTCAGTTTTTTAAATGGATTATAACATCCCCAAATAACCAACAAATTGTTTCTAATGGTAAGAAACTTTGGATTTATGATGGTGATCTTGATCAACTTATAATAAAAAAAGTCTCAAACAATATTGCGCAATACCCATACCTTATACTTTTATCAAAAAATACGGATAATATTGATAAACTATTTACAGTAAAAGAGGAAAGTAACAATAATTACATTCTTAAACCTAAAAATGATGAAATGATAAATAGTATAGTAATTAAGTTTGATAATGAAAATAAACTTAAGTCATTAGATATCTCAACTTCACTAAATCAATTTACTCAAATTACATTCTCAAATGTTAAAGACAATGCTTCTCTAGAAAATTCTTCTTTTGACTTCAAAACACCTAAAGATACTGATGTGATTGATGAAACAAAAGCCTAGAGCTTACTTCTTATCAACTATATATGCGCCTGCAGCACCACCTGCAGCAGCAACACCCCCAACAGCTAACCAAAAGCAACTATTTAAAGATAAAGTCAACGAGCTCACGAGCAACAATGATACAAACTTCTTTCTCATCCCTGAATACTTAAAAGATCATTTTCGTTTAGTATAACAGTTATATAAAGATATTACATAACAATTTAAATCAAGCACAATAATAAAGTATTAGAAAGACTGTTGAATAAATCTTTCAATTTCTATGAATAGGAATATTTTTGCTATTTTTAGTAAAAACTTAGC
>NZ_JAWUZH010000072.1:0-6099 GCF_036281795.1 Francisella sp. 19S2-4 | reverse complement strand
AAGGCTAAGTTTTTACTAAAAATAGCAAAAATATTCCTATTCATAGAAATTGAAAGATTTATTCAACAGTCTTTAATTATATTTTATCGAAGGAAGATTTTTAAGATCAGTTTTTAGAAATTTGATTTTAATATGACTAATTGATTTTTTGAGATTAAATATATGTTAAATATAATGATTTTTATGAAGATATTAGTCTTTAATCTACACTATGATATATTTTTGCAAGGGACAATACTTAATCTTTTTTAATAAACTGATATTTATGCTTTTATTTTTTTCATTTGCAGAATCTATGCAAAATGATAAATATCTTTTTGAATTAGATAGTTATAAAAAAGATACTTTAAACTATCCAGATAAAATAGGGTTATATACTAAAGATACTATTGTTATTTATCATGGTCAAAGATATAGGTGTATTTCTAACTTAGAATTAAAGTTTTGTAATGACCAAAAATATGTGCCAAATGGAACTCTAGGTAGCTTAGTTTGGTATTCTTTTGATGATATTAAAGATATTAAAGAAAAACCATTAGAGCATAAAAAAATAAGAAGTAAAATGCCAGAATATCCTAATTATATTGGTAGTTATAAAGAAGGTCAGGTTGTTGTAGCTAATCAAAAAAGATTTAAATGCATAAATAATAAGAATCAGCAATGTAATAATATTATATATTCTCCGATAGGAGAAAAAGGATATATTGCCTGGAAAGATATTACAGGAGATTTTTATAGGGTTAATAATAGTTCTAATGATGAAAATATTGTTAGTAATGTTGGCTACACATATCCAAATAATATAAGTGAGCATAAAGCAGGAACAGTTGTTGTTATGGATAATAAACTTTATAAATGTCGCTTAGGGCCAGAATCAGTATTTTGTTCTGATAACGCCTATAGACCTACAGGTAAGTACGGTTCAGATGCATGGATAGAACTAAGAGATAATTCTTAAATCCAAAATACCTAGCTAGTTATATATTAAAGTTAAAATTTTAATGCATTCTGAATATATAAAATATATCATCAATTAATAACATTATTTTAATATATTAAAAATGGCTAGAGTAAAACGCTATATTCCTATTTTAATTTTGGTACTAGGTTTAATAATATTTTTTGCCTTAGGTGGGCAGAAATATCTATCTGTAGTAGCAATAAAACAACATTATCAAGATTTAGTCAATTGGACAAATTCATATTTTTGGCTTAGCTCATTAGTGTTTATTGCCATTTATATTATAGTAGTAGCATTTTCAATACCTGGAGCAACTATTATGACTTTGTTGGGAGGTTTTTTATTTGGTTTATTTCCAGGAGTTATTTGGGTAAATTTAGGTGCAACTATTGGAGCTTGTCTATTATTCTTAGCTGTAAAAACAGCTTTTGGCGAGACATTGAAAGCTAAAGCAAAGGGTAGCATTGAGAAACTACGCAAAGGATTTGAACATGATGCTTTTAACTATCTATTAATACTACGTTTGATACCTTTATTTCCATTTTTTGCTATTAATATAGCTTGTGGGGCTATTGGCATTCGTTTATCAACATTTTTCTGGGCAACTTTATTAGGAATCATACCTGGCTCGCTAATTTATACATGGGTTGGTACTGGATTAGGTTTTGTATTACGCCAAGGTAAAGAGCTGGATATTGGTATTATTTTTGCACCTCAATTTATTTTACCAATAATTGCATTAGCAGTATTATCGCTTGTTCCTGTTATATATAAAAAGGTTAAAGGAGCTAAAATATGAAACAAATAAAAACAGATATTTGTGTAATTGGTGGTGGCTCGGGCGGCTTATCTGTAGCAGCAGGTGCAGTGCAGATGGGTGCAAAGGTTGTTCTTTGTGAAGGTAGCAAGATGGGCGGTGACTGCTTAAACTATGGTTGTGTACCATCTAAAGCAATGATTGAAGCCTCAAGAGTTATACATAATTGTCATAAAGCAAAAGAATTTGGTATTGATATTAAAAATTTTGAAGTGGACTACAAAAAAGTACAAGCCCATATTGCTAATGTGATAGCAAAGATAGAACCGCATGACTCTGTTGAGAGGTTTGAGTCTCTGGGTGTTAAGGTTATCCAAGATTATGCTCATATTATAGATAAGAGAACTGTCCAAGCTGGTGAAATACAAATCAAAGCGAAATATATAGTCTTAGCAACTGGCTCACGAGCAAAAATATTTTCAATAGATGGTCTAGAAGATATTGATTATCTAACAAATGAAACAATTTTTAGTTTAGATATGCAACCTGAGCATTTACTTGTGATGGGAGGTGGACCTATTGGAGTTGAGTTAGCTCAAGCTCATGCATTGTTAGGTTCAAAAGTAACAATCCTTGAGGCAGAATCAAGTATATTAGGGCCAGTTGATAATGATTGTAGGCAGATATTATTAGATGAATTTAAAAAGCTTGGTATAGATGTAGTTACAAATGCTAAGGTTACAAAAGTTTCTAAGCAAGATGCTCAGATACAGCTAGAAACTAATAATGGTAATTATAAAGGATCTCATTTATTAGTAGCTACTGGAAGACAGCCCAATATAGAAAAACTTAATTTAGATAAAGCTGGTATTAAACATTCTGCTAAAGGGATTAATGTTGATATGAGGCTACGCACTAATTATAAAAATATATATGCAATTGGTGATTTAGCTAGCCAGTATCAATTTACTCATGCAGCTGGTTATCATGCTGGAATTGTTATTCAAAATATTCTATTCAAGTTGCCTGCAAAAGTTAACTATTCAAGTTTTCCATGGGCTGTATATACAACTCCAGAAATAGCTCATACAGGCATGGCTATTAAGCAAGCTGAAGAAGAAGACGCAACAATATTAACACTACCATATGACAGTAATGATAGAGCGCAGGCAAGCCTTTCGACAAATGGTTTACTTAAGATAGCAGTTAATAAAAAAGGTTATATTTTAGGAGCTAGTATTGTAGGAGAGCAGGCTGGTGAACTTATTACTCAATGGACTTTGGCTATTAAAAACAAATTGAAAATTAAGCAAATGGCTTCGCATATTGTACCGTATCCAACTCTTAGTGAGTTAAATAAACGTATTGCTGGAGCATACTTTACACCTTCACTGTATAGTGAAAAAGTTAAAAAACTAGTTCGATTTTTATTAAAGTTTTAATTGGGAATATTATGCTAGAGCAAAGTGTCCGACCTTGGTTTCAGAGATATTTTATTAATAAAGTTGCAAATATATTGTCAGCTTTAAATATAAAGCCAAATAGCTTAACGATACTATCTCTTATTACAGGTTTTATAAGTGCAATATTTATATTATATTTACCATGGTTAGCAGTAGTTTTTCTTTTAGTATCCGGTTATTTAGATGTCTTAGATGGCAGTGTTGCAAGGATACAAAAATCTAGTTCATCATTTGGTACAATGCTTGATATTTTGTCGGATCGTTTTGTTGAATCAGTTGTAATAATTGCTATTTTTATTTTTCAACCACAAATTGCTTGGGTTGGATTAATCATGATGATGTCGATAATTGTTTGTATAAGTAGTTTCTTGTTGGTAGGAATATTTAGTCAGCAAGAGTCTTCAAAAAGTTTTTACTATTCACCAGGATTAATGGAGAGAGCAGAGACATTTATATTTTTTATTATTATGATCCTATTACCATCAACAGTTTTATGGTTGGGTATTTTGTTTACAGTGCTAGTGTTATGGACGACTTTTTATAGAGTTTATGAGTTTTATAATCAAATAAAGGTTAAAGATGAAGAAAATAAATATATCTAAAAATATTTTGCTAGTTATATTAGCTTTTATGGCAGTATCTTTATATGCGGCTCCAAGCGCTCAGCTTTGGAGTTATTGGGATAAGTTAGATCAGTCATCAACAGCAAAAATAGATTTTAAACCTTGGCAAAATTTTTTAGATAAATACGTTGTACAGAAAGGGGATCAAACATTTGTTAATTATGCTGAGGTATCTGAAAAAGATAAGGAAAATATTGCTAAGATGATAGATAATTATGCGAAGATAGATATCTTAAAGTACAACAAAAACCAGCAGTTAGCATATTGGATAAATATGTACAATATGTTGACTATCCAGGTTATTTTGCAGCATTATCCAGTTAAGTCAATCACAGATATTGATAAAGGGTGGTTTGGTAATTCAAAAGTTTGGGATCAACGAGTAGTTAAAATTAATGGTAAGGAGTTAACATTAAATGATATTGAGCATCGGATTATTCGTCCAATATGGCATGATCCACGAGTACATTCTGCTGTTAATTGTGCTTCTATTAGCTGTCCTAACTTATCTAAAGAAGCTTACCAAGGTAATCAAATAAATGCTCAATTAAATAAGTCATTTACTACTTGGATAAATAGTTCTAAGGGTTTTGAGATAAAAGATAATAATATTTATATATCAAAAATATTTGATTGGTATGGTAGTGATTTTCGAGATCCGACAGAGATGCGTCAGTTTGTTGCTAAGTATCTAACTAATAAGACTAAAAAAGAAGCAATATTGAATGACAATAAAACTATTTATTATCAAAGCTATAATTGGAATTTAAATCAGCTACCTAATTAATGTATAAAAATTTTTATGGAAAATAGTGACACATCAGTATCAAATTATTATACAGCAGGTAAAAAGGTTGGCTTTTTTGCTTTAACAGCAACTTTAGTAATGACTGAGCTAAATACCTCAACTCTTATAGGATTTTCTAGCTTAGGTTATAATTATGGTTTTTCAGCGATTTCACTTGGTTTAGTATTTTTATTTGGTTTATTTTTCTACGCTATTACAGTAGCAAAAAAATGGAAAAATTTTGATGCTATAAGTGTTACTCAATATTTTGGTTATCGTTATAATAAAGCTTTTGGAATTTTTGCTGCAGTATGTTTATGGGTTGCAATGTTAGGCTTTGGGGCGAATTTTATACATTCAATAACTGTTTGTTTAGAAGTAATATTTCCAAACTATTCTAAAGAGTTAATTACGTTTGTAGCTTGTTTGATTATGTTTGTTGCAACTATTAATTCTGGGCTTAAGTCAATTATTCAAATTGACAAAGTAAGTTTTGTTTTATCTTTGATATTATTTTTGTTTTTAGGGTTTTATTTTTATAACTATCATTTACAAAATATTAATACTAGTGTTAAAAACCATGCTAACTTACCAATTTCATTTAGTTTATCATTGGTTATACTAACTTGCTTTACTTATATTTTATCTCCATGGTATGGACAAAAAATTTTCTCAGCAAAATCATCTAAAGTAGCTTTTTACTCTATGCTTATAACAGCGGTATTAGTTAGTTTATTTTATGTAATAGCTATATTTATTACAGCCTCTTTTTCAAAACAGTTAGATCTAACAAATCCAGATTTAGCTTTAGCAAGTATTGTAGCAACTCGATTACCACTAATCATACAGTTCTATTTTTATATAGTAATATTTTTGATAGCTACAACAACTATAGCAGCTCTTTGGAATACTATGGCATCAGTAATTTTTGTACATAGTAATTACACAAAAACTGTTAGATCAAATAGAGTTTTAGTTTTATCCATAGCTACCCTAAGTTATTTGATTGCAACATTTTTTATAGATCATATTTTAGATAAAATGTTACTTTTTAATATACCTATAGCAGCATTATCTTTTAGTTTAATTTATGGCTTCTATGGTAAGAATAAAAATCTTATAGGTGCTATATTAAGCACAATAGTAGGAATAGTTATTGCCGCAGTTTTGTATCTAACCCTTGATCAAGCAGAGTTTGTATTTTATTGGGCTTTTGTATGTATTCCAATTATTTTTATAGTTGGATTTTTGCCTGTATTTATAGGAAATATAAATAATAAAAAAGATATTTCTCAAAATTATGCTAGATAGTTACTTAAGTCTGATCATATTTTTAAATATATAATTTTAAAAATCTAGTAATGATAAAAGAATTTATTAAGGGGCTGTCCTAGATAAGTCTACTTTAGACTCTCTCTACCCCAGTGTTTAATTATCAAGACTGTTGAATAAATCTTTCAATTTCTATGAATAGGAATATTTTTGCTATTTTTAGTAAAAACTTAGCC
>NZ_JAWUZH010000071.1:0-6400 GCF_036281795.1 Francisella sp. 19S2-4 | reverse complement strand
GGCTAAGTTTTTACTAAAAATAGCAAAAATATTCCTATTCATAGAAATTGAAAGATTTATTCAACAGTCTTAAATAGGCTACATGAAATTAGAAATTCTTAATTAATATGAGTAAGGTGAGTAATTTATTTTTAAATTTTATAGAAAGTTACATTTATAAAATATTTTGTTTATATGTTTTTAATTATGGCGGTATTTAACTTGGTTTTCATCATTTTGAATAAAAAGAAAATCGTGTTATAAATTACTACTTTATATAGTTTTAGTTGTATTTTTTTTAAAGTGATACAGGCCTTAAAAGATTTAAGGCTGAGAGAATAAAAACTTCTCTATATTGATTTTTAATTTACCAATATTTTTTATCGTTGAAGGAGCAACAAAAACTGTATCATCTCCAGCAACTATACCAATTATCCCAAAGCTATTTTTATTATAATCTAAGGTCCTTGCTACTAGTTGAGCTGCTCCTGGTGCTGTATCTATAACAACTACAGCCTCATTGGCATTAACATTAATAACTAACGATGAAATATTGTCAGTCATTATTGGCGGAGCTGGTTCGTTAGGTATTTTATAAACTAGAGCATTTTTCTCATTTTTGATTTTAATCGCACCTAGTTTTTTTAGCATTCTGTTAACTTTGGATTGACTAGCACTATAACCAAGGTGTTCTAAGGTGTCACATATATCATTTTGTGAAGAAAATTCTTTACTAAGAATAAGTTGTCTCAAATCATTATAAATATCAGATTTGTCCATAATGTTTTTCCTTAAAATAATTAATTAGATTTTCTATAAGATCTACAAACTAGACTCTTCAATAGTTTTGATTTTAAATAATTAAAGTGTATTATAAACTTTTCAAAGAAATATACATATATTTTAGAACAAAACTTTATATATAGACTGCGGCTAAAACTTCTTATTTATTAAGCTTCTCTTTGATCGCTATATAAGCATCACGAAAAGATAGCCCTTGTTGAACAAGTTTGTAGACTTCTTCAGTAGCATATAGATCAGAGGTCATTGCTTGACTTAACGTATCGCTATGAACTTTTAAATTTTTTATAGTTGAATCAAATAATAAAATTGTATCTTCTATTAGCTCCATTGCTTGGCAGAAAGGGGCTTTTGTTAGCTGATAATCACGATTATAACCACTAGGTACGCTATCAATTATAGAAGTAATCTGTTGTAAGTAGCCTTGATAT
The DNA here is from genome assembly GCF_036281795.1 of Francisella sp. 19S2-4. Lineage (NCBI taxonomy): Bacteria > Pseudomonadati > Pseudomonadota > Gammaproteobacteria > Thiotrichales > Francisellaceae > Francisella > Francisella sp. 19S2-4. The sequence goes on along the minus strand of NZ_JAWUZH010000071.1, from coordinate 5,189 downwards.
AATTTTGCATTACCTCTCATAATTTCAAATAAGTCATAATTACGCTTTTGTGGCATAATAGATGAGCCTGTAGTATAAGAGTTGTCTAAACTAAAATAATTAAATTCAGACATTGTAAAAAGCATCATATCATTAGCAAACCTTGAGTAAATACTCATAGGGTTTGATAAACTTTGCAAAATTAGCTTTTCAAAATATCCTCGAGAAAAAGCACAATATATAGGATTTTCCTGAGTTCTACTAAAGTTAAGTAGTTCGGTTGTATGGTCTTTATCATGCTTAAAGTTGGCAATACCGAATCCAGATGCTGATCCTAGAGGATTTTGATTGATAATTTTGGATGTCGTTGAGATTAAAAGTAGAGCATCAGCTAAGGCATCAGCAAAAGATCCTAACCATATAGAAACTGTAGTAGGCATAGCTTTTTGCATATGTGTATAGCCAGGCATGGTTGTATTTACATATTTGCTAGCTGTAGTTCTTAATGTATGGATATTTTCATGTATAGTTTTTTCTAGTTGCTGCAGTTTATCTTTCATAAAAAGACGTAGCATTACTAGAGATTGATCATTTCTACTCCTACCAGTGTGTATCTTTTTGCCAACATCGCCATAGTTTTTGCAGAGATATTGTTCAATTGCAGTATGTCCATCTTCTTGATCTTGAGTTATTTGAAATTGACCCTTGGCTGCAAGCTCTTTTATCTCGTTTAGCCCTTTTGTTAGTAGTGAAAGTTCATCTTTGCTAATAACATTCATCTTTAGTAGCATTTCTGCATGAGCTAAGCTAGCTTGAATATCGTATTTAAGTAACTTTTGATCAAGAATATAGTCTTGCCCTACAGTGTATTTTTCAACTATAGGCAAGAGTTTATCTGTTTCAGTTTGCCAAAGTTTTTTACTCATAATTATTTCTTATTTTTCATTATTGAATATGCAGTACGTTGAGCTAGGCTATGTAACTCTATAAACCCAGCTGAAGCATTATGGTTAAATAAATCTCCACCAGCTTCAAAAGTTGCTAATTCAGGCTTAAGCATAGAAAAAGGTGATTCGACTGCGACTACTTCTATATTACCTTTATATAAAGATACAGTCACTTTTCCTGTGACTTTTTTATTTTGCTCTTCTATAAATGCAAGAATATTATTCATCACAGGATTATACCATTCAGCGGCATAAGCAATGTAAGCCCATTTATTATCCATAAATGTTTTTAGTTCATTTTCTTGACGTGTAGAGACAAGTTGTTCTAGCTTCTTGTGAGCGGCTATTATAATACTAGCACCTGGATTTTCATAGATACCTCTAACTTTTAGACCAATTAATCTATCTTCAATAAGGTTAAATACTCCAACACCATGTTTACCACCTATTTTATTACATTGCATTATTAGTTTAGCTAAGGGCAATGGTTCATCATCTAGCTTTACAGGTATACCTTTGACAAACTCTAAGGTAATGTTTTGTAGTTTATCTGGAGCATTTTCTGGAGTTTTACACCATTGTAAAATAGCTTCTTTAGGAGCAATAAGGTCAGAGTGTTCTATTTCACCACCTTCTGCGGTATTGCCCCACATGTTTTCATCGTAAGAGTAGGGTTTGCTTTTTTGTTGCTTTACTGGAATCTTATGTTTTTCAGCATATTCTAATTCTTGCTCTCTTCCCATTCCCCATTCTCTAACTGGAGCAATGGTTTTTATGTTCCCATCTAATGTTGTCAAATAGCTTTCAAAACGAACTTGGTCATTACCTTTGCCTGTACAACCATGGGCAACAACTTGGCAATTATATTTTTTAGCTACTTCAATAGCTATTTCTGAGATAATAACTCTACCCAAAGGTGTCGAAAGCGCATAGCCCCCTTGGTAGTCAGCATTTGCTTTAATAGCTTTGCTTATAATCTCATCTGCAAAACGATCTTTGGCATCATATACTACAGCGTCAATAGCTCCTAGATTTATAGCTTTTTGTTTTATTTGTTCTAGATTGTCAGCAACTTGACCAATATCTATAGTCAAAGCAACAACTTCAACATCATATTCCTCTTGAATCCATTTAAGCATTACAGATGTGTCTAAGCCACCAGAATAAAGTAATAGGCAACGTTTAAAATCTCCTTTCTTTGCTTCATGACTTGCAACTTTTTGATATTTCTCAGACATGTGACACCCTGTTTATTTGAATTTTTATTCATTTTAGCAGAAAGAAAAATCAATAACAAATATTTAATTTAAATTGTATGTTTGAAATATTTTGTCGGCAGTTATTAATTTTTTATTTGTATTTTATGGGTTATTATTCATTTTAGGGGTTGTGTATGAAAGTGAGATATTTTGATCAAGAGTTAATTATAGCCAATATATACAGCGATAATTATCATAATAGAGCTTAGAGCCATAAGGTATAAGTAGAATTTAAAGATAAACTTTAACCATAATCCATAAGGTATTCTAGCAGCTCCTAACACAGCCATTAAAGTTGCGGATGTTGGCATTAAGCAGTGTGTCCAACCATCACCAAGTTGAAATGCTAAGACTGCAATTTGTCTGCTTATTCCTGTTAAATCAGCTAGAGGTGACATAATTGGCATTGTTAAAGCAGCTTGTCCAGATCCTGATGTTACAAAAAAGTTAAAAATTGATTGGAAGAAAAACATTCCAAGTGCTGATACATAATGGTTTGTGCCCGATATGCTTTCTGAAGCATAATGAAGAATTGAGTTTAACATTGTATAGTGTTCAGGGTCTGAACCACCCATCAAGTAAATTAAGCCATATGCAAATCCGATAATTAAACAAACAGGGAGTAAAGCTTTTGCGCCATCTTTAAATGCATCTAAAGCAGTATTTAAAGTCATTCCATTTACTCCTCCAATTATAGCAAAGAAGCCAGTTGCAAATCCTAGTATTGTAAATAAAGTTGCGATTTCAGGCAGATAGTAACCCAGTTCGACTACACCATATACTAACCATATTATAGTTACTACTAGACTTGCGAGTATCAACCAAGAATAAATACACATCTTTTGCGTTTGTTCAAGAGAGTGTTCATCAGAGTTTCTATATAGATTATCATGCTCATACATTAACGATGAGTTAGGATTTTTTTGTATTTTTAATGCATGTATTACGGCAAAAATAGTTATTGATGATGTAAATATTAACCACATTATTATTCTAAATAAGCTTCCAGATAGTATTGGGACTTGAGCGATTCCTTGCGCAATACTTACAGAGAATGGATTCATCCAAGATGTTGCAAAACCTATTTGGGTAGCTAAATATATGACAACTGTACAAGTTAAAGCATCAAATCCTATAAGTACAAATATGGGGACTAATAGCATAATAAAAGGTATAGTTTCTTCTCCCATGCCAAATACTGCACCACCTAATGAGAAAATAAAACATAAAGCTGGCAGTAGAATGGTTTTATTGTTTTGGAATTTGTTTACTACACGTAGTATTGATTGATCAATTACTTTAGTTCTAAGTAATATACCAAATGAGCCACCTATTATAAGTAAGAATGCTATTATCGCAACAGCACCGCCATCTTTAGATCCAGAAGTCATACCGTTATAGACAAAATTAGTAAAACCTCGATTGTCTGAATCTTCTTTTGTAAATATTTTTATAGGATTTGCTTCTGGGGTTCCTTTAGAGTCTAGTTTGAATTTAAAGCTATCTGCAATAAGTACACTTCTTGAATGAGTTTGTCCATCAGAGGTATATTGAACATTTTTTACATCAAACTTACCTACAGGAATAAAATAACTAGCGATAGCAACAAGTATTGCAATACAAAATAAAATTACTAATGTATCAGGCATTTGAATTTTCTTAATATTTTTCATAAATAAAAAGCTTATGTGATTTTATTTATTTAGATTACCAGTATTTATGATTAAAGTGGATATGAAAGAGCATCAAAAAGTATTGATATAAAAAATATATCAAAAAATATTTCATAATATGTTTTACTTATGGGTGTGTTGAAGAAAATTTTAAAATTCAAGAAATTTTGCTAAAAAAAGTGAATATTAAATCTGAGTTAATTTTTTCTTGAATCAGAGTCTTTTGATCTCTTTAGATTTTATTAAAAACAGTAAGAATGTTCCTATAAAGTTATAAAAGTAGTCATATTTTGCCATATTTTTATTTTTTACTTTATTTATGTAGTATGAGGGTGTGGGTTTTAAATAGAGTTCTTGTGATAGGTTATAAATAAGGAGTTTATTATGAAACTTAAAAAAATAACAATCTTAACAGGGTTAGCTTTATTAGCTAGTTCTGAAGCATATTCACATGCATATGTTGACACACCAAAAGGACGTCCTTTTTTGTGTAATCAACATGTAAATCAAGGATGTGGAAACATATCTCTTTATGAGCCTCAGTCATTTGAAGTCGCAGATGGCAGCTTTGAAAATGGTTCTATGGGCAATCAAGTTGGAGGCTCTGGTCTTAGTGCATCATTATCTGAGCAGACATCAAGCAGATGGGCTAAAACAGTTGTTAAATCAGGACCTACGACTTTTAGATGGAACTTCACTGCACAACATTGGACGGTTTCGCCAGCATCATTTAGATTCTGGATAACAAAACCTGACTGGAATCCAAATGCGCCACTAAGTCGAAGTGACTTTGAAGCACAACCGCTGGATTGCTATAATCCTATACCTAATTTCACAAATAGTATGCCTGGTGATTCAAATAACAAGTTTACAATTACTTGTGATCTGCCAGATAGAACAGGCTATCAAGTTATTGCAGCAGAATGGAATGTTGGTGATACGGCAGCTAGTTTCTTTAATGTTATTGATGTTGATTTCACAAATGAGCATCCTGTAGGTACAGTTATATTACCAAGTGGTGACACTGATAACGGAGGAGGTACTGATAATGGCGGTAGTACGGGAGGCCTGCAAGAGTATGACCCAAGTAAAAGCTACCCTGATAAAGGAACAGAAGTTATTTATGAGGGCAAAGTCTATGTAAGTAAATGGTGGGCTAATACAGGACAAATTCCAGGGGCAGAGCAATGGGGACCATGGAAGTATGTTAGAGATTATGAAGAAACAAACTCATCAGATAAGTTCCCTATTGAAATGAACACATTCACTATTAGTGAAGAAGGAGTTCGTGCTGGAGACAGAGTGGTTTTAGAAGCATCCAAAGATGGTAT
>NZ_JAWUZH010000070.1:0-6543 GCF_036281795.1 Francisella sp. 19S2-4 | reverse complement strand
TAAGGCTAAGTTTTTACTAAAAATAGCAAAAATATTCCTATTCATAGAAATTGAAAGATTTATTCAACAGTCTTTAACATATTCTAAACAATTTGTGATTCTATATTTTAAATTTCTTAGTGCTGAGTGATTTAGTACTACTGCTTTAAACTTATACCTCTTGTATATTAATTATGAGAATGTAAAATTTAAGAAATATTAAAGATATATAAAATATTTCTTATGCAAGAATCTTTAAAACTTAGTGAGTTTTTAGAGCTCATAAAAAGTACTATAGAAATGAGCTTTGGCTATGAGGGTTTTTGGATTGTTGCAGAGCTTTCTGAATGGAGAAAATCAGGTAAGCATTATTATGGTGAGCTAATAGAGCATGATGGTGTTAGTAAGTATCCTATAGCTAAAATTAGGTGTAACTGTTGGGCAAATCAAGCAGATTATATAATAACAAAATTCAATTCGGTTACAAATGAAAAATTAAAGTCAGATATGAAAGTTTTGCTTAAAGTATCTGTTAATTATCATGTTAGTTTTGGTCTTAGTTTAAATATAATAGATATTGATCCAGCTTTTACATTAGGTGATAGACAAGCGCGTAAATTAGAAATATTAGAGGCTCTAGCAAATAAAGGTATTTTAGAGAAAAATAAAAATCTTAATTTGCCTACTGAATTTACTAAAGTTGCTGTAATTACAAGTATAACAGCAGCTGGTAAGGGAGATTTTTTTGAAGAGGCTGATAAACTTCAATCCTTAGGCTTATGCAGTTTTGATATTTTTGAAGCAAAAATGCAAGGTAAAGATTGTGCAGTAAGTGTCTCGACTGCTTTTAGTAAGATTATGCAAAAATCTGATCAATATGATGCTATTGTGCTTATTCGAGGTGGGGGATCTCAAGCTGACTTAGACTGGTTTAATAATATTTTAGTAGCTGAAAGTATTTGTAATAGTTTGTTACCAGTGATGGTTGGAATAGGCCATGAGCGTGATAGTACGGTTTTAGATGATGTATGTACAAAACATTTTGATACGCCCTCAAAGGTAATAAATTTTATAATAAATACTATAATTGATAATGCCAGAGCAGCTAAATATAGTTACGAATCAATAATAAAAATAGTAAAAAGCTTGGCTAAACATAATCAGGCTCAATTAGAAAAAATATATAGTGATTTTAAAATTAAGGTAGAACACTATTTATATCAAACTAACCAAAGTATAGAACATAATTATAGAAGTTCTTTATCTGTGTCAAAAGGATTAATTAGGCTATATAGTCAAGCCGTTGAATCGCAGTATAATAATATAAAGTTGAATTCTCAAAATTTAATAAAGCATTATAGTCATTCAGTTGATGAGTATTATAAACAATCTATTAATATCTCAAGAAGTATTACAAAGTATTATAGTCAGACAAGTGAGTATTTATATAAACAAATTCTCTCAGTATCTATTGAGCCAACATTAAAAAGAGGGTTTAGTGTTACAATATCTCAAGATGGCAAGTATATAACTAATTATAAACAAGCTCAAAAATATTCAACACTAGATATAGTTTATTCAGATGGAAAAATTCAGTTAGAGGTAAAAAATAATGACAACACAAAGTAAAAAATTTGCAAAAAATTATGAAATTTTAGAGCAAATAAATGAGAAGCTTCAGGATAATCAAGATACTCCAACATTATTAGATGAATTAGCTCCTATGTTAGAGCAAGCTTCTAAAAGCTATAAACTGTGCAAAGAAAGAATCGATGCGGCTCAGAAATTTATAGATGAGTTTGATAAACAGGATTAAATTTTAAAAAACCATACCAGGCATTTGCCAGATACCTGCAGTTCTAAGAGTATCTTTTATGATTAGGATTTTTTCCTGCTTATTAGCTGGCTTGTTAATATCATAGCTGGTTTTAGCAGCCATATTTGTTAGCTTAAATGGTAGATGTGCATTTTGTAGCTCTTGTTGGAATATTGAACTTGCTCTACGAATATGAGAATCAGAGCTTATAAGAAGGATATTTTTAATAGGTTTATTTAATCTCTTAATAATATCTATAGTATTTATAGCATTTGTAACTGTACTAGTAGACTGATCTTCTTGGATAATTTGATCAGTAGGAACTTTATGTTGAGTTAGCCACTGCTTCATTTGATATGATTCTGTGACACCTTGGTGAGCAACACCACCAGATACTATAATTATAGCATTTGGATATTTCTTATGAGCAGCTAAGGTTAACTTTAATCTATCAATTAATATATTACTCATTGAACCATCCGCATTTAATGAATAACCAAGTGTAACTATTGCTAATGAGTTTTGCTCAAGATTTCTTAGCTTATCAAAAGAAGTATTAATTTTTAGGTTAAAACTTGATTTTGCAGTTTCTATAGCTTGTATATAGTGAGGCATTTTTTGCCAGTTAGATTTCTTTAGTACAAGCATGTTTTCATTAAAACTATTAGGATCCCAAACTAAGGAATATGCTGTTAGTAAAACTTGTAATATAGGGTTATTAGATTTGATATTACCAATTGAGTCAAGAGTTATTTTTGCACTATCTAATTGATTATTAGAAATTTCTAATAATGCTAGAGATATAGCTAGTTGGGTTTGTACATAGCTATTTTTAGGTGCTTTTATAAGAGCGTTTTTAAGATCTTGTATAGCTCCAGATTGATTTCCTCGTTTAGTTGTTGCACCACTATGTTTATCACTCTTAGAAACTGATAAATTATACTGTATATCAGCTATAGCATTTTGTTGGTGATCTAAAATATCTAAATTAAATATTGGAGGATGTGTATTTGTTGCAAGTACACAAACAGGTAGCATTATAAGAATACTAGCTATAATTTTATTGAACTTCATAGTAATTAATAGTTTATAAATACAAAATAGTGTAAGTATAGCAGGTTTTAAATAGATAAATGTTTAAAAAACCATGCCAGGCATTTGCCAAATACCAGCGACTCTAAGAGTATCTTTTATAATTATTGCTCTTTCATTATCTGATATTGGCATCATGATGTTATATCCTCTAACTCCTGAAACAATATTATGGAATTGGATATCTGAGTTTGTACTTAGGTTTTCTTGCTCATATATTGCATTAGTCCTTCTAATATCAGAAGCTGATGTAACTAAGATAACATTCTTAACTTTTGGCTTTAAGACTTCTAATATTTTAAATGTATCTATAGCACCCCATACAGTACTATCTGATTGATCCTCTTGTATTATGCTATTGCTTGGGACACCATTTTTAACAAGCCATTGTTTCATTCTATATGACTCAGTAACTCCTAATTTAGGTTTGCCACCAGTAACTATGATTTTTGCATTTGGATATCTGTGATGAGCTTCAAGTCCTTTTTGTAACCTTTTTATTAATATATCGTTCATTGAACTATCTTGATTAAGATTATAACCAACAATAATAATAGTTGTAGGGGAGTTATTTTCTATCTGAAGCTGATTTGCATTAGTATTAATTTGTAGATAATAACTATTTTTCATTATTTTAAATGTTTTTATAAAATCATTTGTCTTTGACCATTTTAATTTTGATAGGTTTTGTAATGATAAATTATAGTTTTTTAGTTTAAATAGGTCTAAATATGCTATTGAATATATTTTAACAACAGGCTCTTTTGGAAAATCTTTTGAAAGTTGCTTAATTATTTCTTCTGCTTTTTTATAATCATGAACATCTAACTCTAATGAAAATAAAGATAATCTTAATTGAAGTGATTCAGTAGATTTATCTGGCGTATCTTTAAGGGCTTCGTTGAGATATTTTATAGCATTGTCCAAGTTTTGTTTGTTTGCAGCACTATTGCTATCATCTCCATTACTTGTAACATACTGAACATTTGCTATAGCTTTTTGTACTAGTTCAATTTGATTTGAACTATTTGTCGAAGCAATTAGCTTACTACTATAACTATCATTATAAAAAGGAATATTTGATTTAATATATGATATGATATCGTTTTCTTCAGAAAACCCTAGATTTAGTGAGCTTAGTAATAATATATAACTACAAATTATTATTTTTTTCATATTATTTAAAAATTTTATGCAAAGTCACTAAATAATTGCTAGTTTCTTTGCAAATTGTGATTCTATTTAATAATATATCACAAACTTAGCTATAAATTACGGAAAATGAAAAAAGAAATATCAATAAAAAATATAATATTTGCAGGTTTTGCTACAACTGTAGAATATTTTGATTTTGCTTTATTTACTTATGTGACTATTTATATATCAGCAACATTTTTTCCAGATAATAATTCTTCAGTTGCTATATTGAAAACGTTTGGATTGTTTGCTGCAGGATATTTAATGAGACCATTGGGTGGAATCTTCTTTGGTAATCTTGGGGATAAAAAAGGGCGTAAGCATGTGTTAATATTCACAGTTGCACTAATGCTTGTATCAACAGGTATGATAGCATTTACTCCAAGTTATGGGAGCTTAGGTATTACATCTGTAATTATTATTCTACTAGCTAGAATGATTCAAGGATTTTCAATAGGTGGTGAATATAATGGTGTGCTCGCGGTGTTAAGTGAGGGTGCTCCAGATAATAAACGTGGTTTTATTACTGCTTTTGGAACCTTTTTCTCTGGTTTAGGTGTTTTTCTAGGTACATTTATTGTCTATGTTTTAACCATTTTTTTAAGTTCAGATCAGATGCATGCTTATGGTTGGAGATTATGTTTCGTTATAGGTATGGTTTTGGCCGTTATTGTACTTGTTATGCAGTTTTTACAAAGTGAGTCGCCAGAATATTTAAAAGCTAAAGAGGATGGAATGTTAGAAGATACTCCAGTTGTTTCAGCAGTTAAGGAGTTTCCATATCAAATATTTATAGTATTCGCATTAGCTGGATATTTAGGAATTGTGTACTATATGGTTTCTGGTTTTATTCCAACATTTTTGAAGCATGATTTAGGCTATTCAGTGCATACAGCTATGTTAATGTCTATGATTGCTGCATTTTTCTATTTTGTGACAGCTCCATTGTGGGGTAGGTTATCTGATAAAGTTGGTAGGAAAAAAGTATTATTAGTATCTTGCATTGGTATTGGTATATTAATAACTCCAGCGTTTTATATTATGACAAATACAGATTCACAAATTGTTATAACTCTAGTTATGACTATTATTATGCTACTAATATCTGCAGCTACAGCAACATTTGTAGTAACAATAAATGAACTATTTCCAACACATTTAAGATTTAGTGGTGTAGCAACTGGATATAATCTGAGTAATGCTTTATTGGGAGGCTCTGTACCAATGATATCAGCAGCATTAGTTATGTATTTTGGTAATGTTGCTCCTAGTTTTTATGCTTTAGTTGCTTCTATAGTTATAGTTATTATCATAGCAACTATGCCTGAAACTAGAGGTGTAGAATTAGAAGAATAAAATCTAAGCAATCTGGACTAAACTTGATTTGTTATTACTAGTTTTGTAGACTTTAGTTTTAAGCTCTACAAGCTTGTTATGGAATATTTATTTATATTAGCTTTATTTATAGTAGTCATTGTAAGCATTATCTACCTTCCAATTAGGTTATATAACAACATTATCATTAATGAAAATAATGCAAAAAGAGCATGGTCAAATACTGTAGTTTATCAAAAACAACTTCTCGAGCTTATACCTAGGTTAGAGGCCAATTTGAATAGCTATAAAGATTATGAAAAAGCTACTCTTACCGATATAGTTAGTTTGAGAGAGAGTATTAAAAAAGTTTCATCTGATGATGTAGATGTTGAAAAGTTATCAAAAAGTTACGATGAGACTCAACAGCTAATTTCTAAACTTAATGTTCGTTTAGAACAATACCCTGAGCTAAAAGCAAATACGGTATATCTTAAGTTTATGGACAGTTTGTCAGACAACTATACTAATGTAACATCAGCGATTAGAATCTTTAACTCTTGTGTTAATGCTTTTAATGACAGTATTACAATGTTTCCTCATTTTATTATTAACATTATTTTTCTCAAAAAACATAAGCTTGATAGTTTTCAACATAGTAGAAGTGAAGATTCTCTGGGTGGATTTAAGCCAAATTTCTAAGGATTGTAGATGCTTAAAAATGAAGTGTTATTGCAAGAATTAGAGAGTGAGATAAATACTAATTTAGATATAAATACCTTTTATGAAAGAGTAGAAACAATATTAAAAAAGAATCAATTTAAGAGAAAGTCTAGTTTTATACCAATACTTCACTTCTTTGGTTTCTTTTTTTCTTTTACATTGTTTATATTTCTATATAGTTGGTTGTTTTTTAGTATTATAAATTTTATTGCTAGTTTTATTGATTTTTTAGGAGTGATACTTGGTCTTTTATGGTTTATTTCTTTATTGCCAGCATTATTTTTGTATTCAAAATTTTATTACAAGTTTTTTTATAAAAGTATTAATAACTTTAAAAGACTGTTAAATAAATCTTTCAATTTCTATGAATAGGAATATTTTTGCTATTTTTAGTAAAAACTTAGCCTTAAATTGTCTTTGTT
>NZ_JAWUZH010000006.1:0-58711 GCF_036281795.1 Francisella sp. 19S2-4 | reverse complement strand
AAAATACTAATATCTGTAACATCTGTATTTTACAAAATATATCTAACAATTTGGGATATTAATTCAACAGTCTTTTTAAATATGTTTTAGATAAGTCATAGTTTTGTAGCTTTGGATATTTGTTTATTATTAATATTTCTAAGCATTCTTTGTAATACAATAAAAGCTAAAAATAAAGCTACTATAAACATGGTAGTTATACAGTTATTTGCTTTAATATTTATTATATTTCCTAGATCTATAGATGAACCAACTGCAAGTTGACCGACTTCAATAACTAAAGTTATAATCATATTTGTTAGAGCTGCACCAATTGCTGCAAAACCTTTCGGACATATTTTGTTAAAGTAATACCAAACTAAAACTTGAGATGCAGAAAACATTCCAAAGAATAAAGTAATTAGTATGGCTGAGTTTTTAAAGATACCTAAGTTTATTAATATACAAATTATACCAACACCTAATATTGAGATATTAATAATGTTTTTACCGTTAAACTTATTGCACAGTAAGCTTTTAATTGGAGAAAAAATAATCCAACCTATAAATATTGATGTAATCAAAGTCGTTGAATATATATTGTCGAAGCCATATGATTGTTTGAAGTATAAGATTCCGTATTGTGAGGTTAAAACTACAGTTGGTATATACAATAGTCCTCCCCAAGTAGCATTTTGCCAAAGACTTTTATTTTTTATTAGTTTTTTACTAACTTCAAATATTTGATCAAATTTTGGCATTAGAGAGATGGTGTATTTTTCTTTAGGTAAAGCTAAGAAGAATAATATTGCTAAAGGAAAAGCTATGAGTCCTGAATAAATAAAAATATTTATCCAAGAGGTGTCATAGCTAGATATTATTACACTAATATTTTGAGAAAAGGCAGCAGCTAATGTTCCTAGAGAGATGACAATACTAGTTATAATAGAAAAATATCTTGGGTTTAAGTTTTCTAAAGTCAGTTTTAGGACACCAATAAACGCAAATGATGAACCAATGCCAACTAGTAATCTACCTAAAAGAGCTAATTCATAGCCTCCTGATATAAATATAACATTACCAACACCACAGGTTATTGTTGCAAGAATAAGAATTTTTTTACTACCAAATCTATCAAGCAATATTCCTGCTGGTATTTGCATTAGAAGGTAAGTGATATTGTAGCTAGATACTAGAAATGAAAATCCAATATGAGTAGAAATATTAAAATATTGAACGATTTGCTCTTGGTAAACTCCTGTTAGTATTCTCAAGAAAAACTCATAACAATAAAAGCTAATACCAATGACAAGAATAAGTGATAATCTGAGCTTCTGCATAATATTATGAAAGGGTGGTCAATTAATTTAAATCTATACTTTTATGCTTTATTTGTCTAACTAAGTTTTTTAATTAATTATGAATATTTATTATTTTGTTCAGAAAATTGTAAAATAGCTATTCAATTCATTATAAAAATTTATTAAAAATTAATAGAAGTAAAAGACTCACGATATGTGAAATTAATTTAAAATTAGGAATTTGAATGTAAGAATATTTTTTGAGGTTTTTCTTTTAAAACAAAAGCTTAGAACATTATTTTATATCTTTACTATCTTATTTACATGCTATTAGTTTTGGAGCATAATTTTCTAATCAATCAAATATTTTTTATTTATATATGCAAAAAATAACAAGACTAGGTTTTACTACATGGTTTATATGTGCATTTTTCTATGCTTTAGAGTTTATCATTAGAGCTTCAGGGAATTCCTTATATAATGACTTTATAATCGCACCATATAATTTGAAACCAGAGCAAATTAGTATTTTTAGTTCAGCATTTTACTGGGCTTATGTAGCATCCCAACTTCCTGCAGGAATATTGGTTGATAAATTTGGGATCAAAAAGATTATGTTAGTTAGTACATTTCTTTTTTCTATAGGTGTTTTCATTGCAACAATAGCAACATCTCAAGAGTATTTGATTTTATATAGAGTATTAGCAGGTGTTGGAGGAGGCTTTGCATTTTTGTGCGCATTAAAGTCAATAGCTATATGGCTGCCTAAAAGAACATTCCCTCTATTTACAGGAGCAACACAGATGCTAATGTATGGAGCTGGGACTATTACAGGTTTACCTCTCGTTATTTTATCCAATCATTTTAGTATTCAAGTGATTATGTCGGCTATCTTAATTATCTCATTACTTCTTTTTTTGAGTGTAGTATTTTTTATACCATTAAAAGAGCCTCATAATCAAAAGGATGTTGATGAGTTGGCAAATACTCATACAAAAATTGAGGATATTCCTATTGTATTTAAGATTAAACAAATTCTATTAAATGGCTTCTTTTGTTTTACTATCTATGGAACAACAGCTCTTTTTGCTGATTTGTGGAGTTATAGATTCCTAAGTCTAGATGGATATGATGATGGATATGCTGGTTTAGCATCATCTATGATATTTATTGGGATCGCTGTTTTTAGTCCTTTATGGGGAATTGTCGCAACTATTTTAAATAAACAAAAAATCTTACTAACAATAGCTTCAATAATTGGTTTTTTTATTGTTATAGCAATTGTATATATGCATCTTAATCCAATTTTGATGTGTATTCTATGTGTACTATGGGGTGGCATGCAAGCTGTGCATGTATTGAATTTTACAATATTACGCGCACATATTAGTCCTCTATATATTGCAACAGGTTTAGCTATGGTTAATCTTTTTATTCCTCTAAGTGGAGCAGTATTGCAGCCATTTGTGGGGTATGCAGTATCATTTTTAAATAAAGCAGGTTTTGAAGATTTATTAGCTTTTAAATACGCTTTATTAATACTTCCTATTTTAATGCTTCTATCAGTTATATTGTCTCTTTTTATTAAAGAGAAAAAAGCATAAAATATATTTTAATATGTTGTAGTTTTTTATAAAAAGGAACACTAATTATGCCAAAAGAATTTATTTTAGCAGTAGATCAAGGAACTACTAGTTCACGTGCTATTATTTTTGATAAAAAGGGAAATATAAAAAAGATCGCACAGAAAGAGTTTACGCAAATATATCCTAAAAGTGGTTGGGTTGAACATGATCCTATGGAAATCTGGGCATCGCAAAGTAGTATTGTTAGAGAGGCACTTGAGTATGCTAGAGTTTCTCCTCGTGATATTGCTGCAATAGGTATTACTAATCAAAGAGAAACAACAGTTGTTTGGGATAAAAATACAGGTCAACCAGTTTATAATGCTATAGTTTGGCAATGTCGTAGAACATCACATATTTGTGATGAAATTAACAAAGATGAAGAACTTAAAAACTATATTCGTAAAAGTACGGGGCTTATAGTTGATGCATATTTTTCAGCTACAAAAGTTAAGTGGATATTGGATAATGTAGAAGGTGCTAGAGAAAAAGCAGAAAATGGTGATTTACTCTTTGGAACGATTGATACTTGGTTGATTTGGAATATGACAAAAGGAGCAGTTCATGCAACAGACTTTTCAAATGCTTCTAGAACAATGTTATTTAATATTAACACATTAGAATGGGATAAAAGAATCTTAGAATACTTAAATATTCCAGAGTCTATGTTACCAGACGTTAGATCATCGAGTGGCGATTTTGGTCATACACATGAAAGTACTCTAGGAGGAGCTAGAATTCCAATAACTGGAGTTGCAGGTGATCAGCAATCAGCATTGTTTGGGCATTGTTGTTTTGAAAAAGGCATGGCTAAAAACACTTATGGAACAGGTTGTTTCGCATTGATGAATGTAGGAGATAAGCCAGTGTTTTCTGATGCAGGCCTTCTTACGACTATAGCGTGGGCAGAAGATGGTAAGCCAACTTATGCTTTAGAGGGTAGTGTATTTATCGCTGGAGCTGTTATTCAATGGATAAGAGACGGTTTAGGACTTGTGCGTTCTGCTGAAGATAGTGAATATTATGCGACAAAGATTGATTCAACAAATGGTGTGTATTTAGTGCCAGCTTTTGTGGGTCTTGGTACGCCATATTGGGATATGTATGCACGTGGGACAATAGTTGGTATCACTAGAGATACAAAACGTGAGCATATTATTAGAGCGGCACTTGAAGCAATAGCTTATCAGGCAAAAGATGTTTTAGAGTGTATGAAAGAAGACACAGGTCTTGATCTTGCAGGTTTGAGAGTTGATGGAGGGGCAGTGCAAAATAATTTCTTAATGCAGTTCCAGTCTGATATTTTACAATCTGAAATTTCAAAGCCAAAAATTAACGAAATTACTGGTTTAGGGGCTGTGTTCTTGGCTGGTTTAGCTGTTGGTTTCTGGAAAGATAAAGAAGAGTTAAAAACAATCTTAACAACAGAGAAAACTTTTAAACCACAACTAGATCCTAAAACAGTAGCGCATGACTATAAAGGTTGGAAAAAAGCAGTAGAAAGAAGTAAAGCTTGGGCTGAGTAAAAATGCAAAATAATTACGATATTATAATAATTGGTGGTGGTGCAACTGGTTTTGGTTGTGCTGTGGAGGCAGTTTCTAGAGGGTATAAAACGTTACTTTTAGAGGCGTATGACTTTGGTAAGGGTACTTCTTCAAAGTCTACTAAGCTTATTCATGGAGGCTTAAGGTATTTAGAAAACTTTGATTTTGCTCTAGTTAAAGAAGGATTAGAAGAAAGGTTTTCATTTTTACATAATGCACCTCATTTGACACATAGACAATCTTATCTTATCCCAACACGTAGTTATTTTGAAACTATCAAATATACTATAGGTGTTAAGCTATATGAATTTCTGTCAGGTAAGTATAAGATTGGTAAGAGCTATAATTTAAATAAAAAACAAACTCTAGAAGAACTTCCAAATATCGAAGCTTCAAAGCTTAAAAAAAGCTTAGTTTACTACGATGGACAGTTTGATGATACAAGACTTTTAGTTTCTTTAATGAGAACTTTTGAGTCAAAAGGTGGTGTAGCTTTAAATTACCATAGGGTAGAAAAAGTATTTAGCTCAACAGATTCAAAATTGGATACTGTAAACGTGATAGATACTTTAAGCGGTGAGCGAAAAGAGTTTACAGCGAAGCATATAGTGAATGCTACAGGTACTTTTACAGATAAGACAATAGATATTGCTAATCAACAGGATTCTCATAAGTATGTTTCAGTGGCTCAAGGTACACATATCGTTTTCGATAGAAACAAATTCCCAACTGAGCATGCTATCTTGATTCCAGAGACAGAGGATGGTCGCGTATTATTTATTTTACCTTGGCATAATCATTTAATAGTTGGTACAACTGATATTAAGAAAGAAGCACCAAGTATTGAACCAAAAGCCGATAAAAAAGAGATTGATTTTATCTTAGAAACATTTAATCAATATGCTAAAGAAAAGGCTACTATTGAGGATATTAAATCAGTATATTGTGGTCAACGACCTTTGGTGTCACCTAAGAATGCTAAAAATACAGCAAAGATATCACGTAAACATGAAATAGTTGAGTCAAGGGATGGGCTTGTTACAGTTGTTGGCGGTAAATGGACTATCTTTAGAAGAATGGGTCAAGATGTGATTGACTTTATTGAGTCTAAAAAGATTGCGCAAAAAATATCAAAAACTTCTGATGAATTGCTTGTAGATGCTATTGATTCTAACGAGTCGTATCCTTTAAGGGTCTACGGTAAGGATGTCAATAAGATTAAAGATATTCAAGTCGAAATTGATAATACTGAATTACTTCATAAGGATCTTCCGTATTATCAAGCTGAGGTGGTTTATCATGTTAGATATGAGAAAGCTAGAAATGTTGAGGATGTACTAGCTCGTCGTACTAGGGCTGCATTTTTAGATATTAAAGCTAGTATTGCTGCAGCTCCTGTAGTTGCAAAGTTAATGGCAAAAGAGCTTGGCAAAGATAGATCATGGCAAAACCAGCAAGTGGAATCTTTTAAAGAGTTTGCTAAAAATTTTGATGTTAAAGAACTATATAGGTAGAGCTTAGTATGTTAGAAGCATGTGTTGCAGAATTTATAGGAACTATGTTACTTATTCTTTTAGGCAATGGAGTTGTGGCTGGAGTGGTTCTAAATAAAACAAAGTCACAAAATAGTGGCTGGATTGTAATTACTTTTGCATGGGGTCTAGCTGTTTTTATTGGCGTTTTAGTTGCAGGCCCTATTAGTGGGGCTCATCTAAATCCTGCAGTAACTTTGGCTTTAGCCTTAGCCGGAAAGTTCTCTTGGGCTTGGGTTGTTCCTTTTATTGTTTCGCAAATACTTGGTGCAATGCTAGGGCAATTATTGGTGTGGGGAATGTATTATCCTCACTACTCAGCTACAGATGATGTTGATCTGAAATTGGCAACGTGTTGTACATCTCCAGCTATAAAGAGTATTCCATCTAATTTGATGAGTGAAATCATAGGTACTTTTGTACTGATTTTTGCAATACTGACGATGCATGGAGTGGTGGTTCATTCAGGGAGTTCTAGTTTAACTACCGCATACCCTGTTGATATGGGAGCTCTTGGTGGAATTCCGGTAGCGTTTGTTGTTATTGCGGTTGGTATGTCGTTGGGTGGTACTACAGGATATGCAATAAATCCAGCTCGAGATTTTGGCCCTAGGTTATTTCATGCGATTATGCCTATACAGGGTAAAGGTTCTTCACAATGGAGCTATGCGTGGATTCCAATATTGGGTCCAGTAATAGGAAGTGCAATTGCTACAGCTTTATATTTGATGTTAAAAACTAAAGGAGTTTTTTAGGAGTATGTAGATATGTGTAAACTTGGCTTTGCTTTAATACCTCTTGATGATCCCTTTAGGTTAACAGGAGTACTTATTTTATTCGTATGTTGGTATATTCTTCGTCAAATTGTAATTAATGAGAAAAAATGGGATGCACTATTTTGGGTGTTTTTTGCATTGTTTTTGCTTAGTTTATCAGTTTATGGTTACCTTATGAGCTATCTTTATTCACAAGATATTTTTTCTTATGATGTAATAATCTATGGAGCTATATTCATTACAGCTTGTGGCTTACTTTTTTCAAAAAATAGAAGTGGAAGTTTTAGGAAGAATCTTACGGATCGACGAGCAATGGCTTTGTTTATAACTTTTTTTGTTTTTGCGCTTTTATACATTTTGACTTTAAACTTTAATTTTAATTGTAGCACCACTTCTTACTGGGTATTTATAATATTGTTGCAGATCGTTGTTTATCCTTTGATTCTATTATTTGGAATAGTTGCATTTTTATATCGTTTTTCAATCTGTTTTTCAGTCTTTATGATAGCTATGGTATTGTTTCTAGTTGAAGATGTTTTATTTGTTATTGATGCTATAATTAATATTTCTAATTATGAAACGTTACTGGTTAGAGTAATTTTTTGTCTGGTATACTTTATTTACGGATTAGTGTCGATTTATATCTTAAATGAGTGTAGAGTTTTTGTAAGAAAAGATTGATAGTAAAGTAACTGAAAACTAAAAGGAGTCTTTTAAAGATATGTGTGAATTAAGTTTTGTTCCTATATTGATGGATGATCTTTTAAGATTGCTAGTTTCTCTCTTTTTATTTATTTGTTGTGTAATTTTGGGATATATTTTTTCCAAAAAGAAAGCTTGGGATATTCCTTTTTGGATATTTTTTGCATTATTTTTATCTAGCATGGGAGGATACGGTTATATAGTCCATCATATTTATTCAGAAAATACATTTTCATATGATGGTTTTATATCTGGAGCAGCTTTTATAACAGTATGTGGTCTTTTGTTCTCAAAACATAGGTATGTTAATTTTAGTAGTAAATTTTTTAGTAAAAATACCCCGATATTGTTTGCAACATTTTTTGTTTTTGCCTTTATTTATATTCTGACTATAAGATATAATCCTAAGTGCTCAGTTTTCCCTCATGAGATATTCATAACAATCTTACAAATAGTTGTGTATCCTTTGTTATTGTTGTTTGGAATTTCAGCATTTTTATATAGGTTTGCTATTTGTATATCAGCTTTTGCTATTGGTATGGCATTATTTTTAATTGAGAATGTACTATTTATAGCTCATGCGTTGGTTGCTAAGCAAGGACATGAGCAACTAGTAGAGGAAGTTACGTGTGCAACAGTATCTATTATTTTAAGTCTTATAGCAATCTATATTCTTACCCATTCAAAACGAGTTTATAAGGAGAGGTTAAATGCAAATGGTTAATAGCGGAGAATCGTTTTTAATAAATGTTCTTGTTGCAGTTATAATTTTGGGAGTAGGATTTATTGCTTCAAAATATATTAGATCACTAATATATCAGTTATTAGAGGATTATGATAAAACAGTTTCTCAATTTTTAGCAAATGCAATATATGCAATATTTTTGATTCTAGTTGTTGTTATTGCTTTGGCAAAGCTTGGAGTTCCAATATCTCCAATAACAGGAGTTTTAACAGGTATTGTTTTTGGTATTTCTATGTCTTTGAAGACCTCTTATAGTATTGTAGCATCAGGTATTATACTTGCTTTTAGCAAGCCTTTTGAAGTAGGTGAGAAGGTTGATCTTGGTGGAGTAGCTGGTAGGGTCAAATCTGTAGGTTTCTTATATACTAAACTTGAAGATGATGATGGAAATGAGGTTGTTGTTTCAAATAGCATGGTAACATCTAGAGTTATTACAAGATTTACTGAATCTAAGAAGTAATGCAAAAAAATTTTTTTTCTACAGATCAAATCCTTTATTTATCAAATGGACAAAAAATAATTCTTAATGATCAGCAAATAAAAGCAATCATTAAGATTAAAAAGTTTTTGAAGAGTAAAGATAATTATTTTTTACTTTCAGGATTTGCAGGTACTGGAAAAACTACAGTTGTAAAAAAGATTCTCGATGAATATCCTAAAAAAGCTATAGTTTCAGCACCAACTCGCAAGGCTAATGCAGTTATATCTCAAGCAACTGTTTCCCATGGTTATACAATACACTCTTTATTAGGGTTACAACCAGATATTAACCTTGAAAATTTTAATCCAAATGATCCAGTGTTTGGGCAAATAAAAAAAGCATCAATAGGTTATTATGACTTTGTTGTCATCGATGAAGCCAGTATGATCAATCAAGATTTATTTGATCTTATATCTAGTGAGTTAGGGAACTCAACAAAAGTTCTATTTCTTGGAGATGAGGCTCAAATACCTCCTGTTGGAGATAGATCTAGTCCGGTATTTACTTTGGAAAATAGGTATAATTTAACCATACTAATGAGACAGTCAGAGAATAATCCACTTGTTGAGTTAAGTCAACATCTAAGGGATGCAGGAGAAAGTCTTCCTGAGTTCTTGGTTCGGCGAGAAACACAGTTAAATAAATCTAACGAAGGAATAATTTTTAAATCATCTAATGATAGTTTTCGTGAAGAGTTGAGAGAGGTTTTTAGCTCAAGTTTTGCAAAAGCAGATCCAAATTACGCAAAACTTATAGCTTGGCGTAATAAAACTGTAATGCAGTCTAATTTAATTATTAGAGAGTTAGTTTTTGGAGATAAAGCAAAACAATTAGAAAAAGGCGATATTTTAACAGGTTATCGAGCAGTTAAAGCAAAGCAAAAAGATGCTTTTTTGATTAATAATGGTGTTGATTATAAAATAGTTGATGTTTCTGAGAGGCAGAAAAACATCAATGGCTTGTATGGCTATAATGTAAAAATACTAGAAAAGTCGAAGCTTTTTAGAGGTTTTGATGAGAAATTTATGTTTATTATTGATGTTCAAGACTCTGATAATTTATATAATTATGCTGAGATTCATGATGCTTTACTATCTCAAGCAAGAGGTGATAAGAAATGGAGTTCTTACAACACTTTTCGTAGAGATAATGTTTTAATGAAAGATATAGAGCGTTATAAGGATGGGAGTTTAAGAGATAAGAGTTGGTGGATTAGAAAAGATTTGGATTATGGATTTGCTATAACTGTACATAAATCCCAAGGCTCAACATATAAAAAAGTTTTTGTTTTACTAAAAGATATTCTTTTAAACAAAAATATAGAAGAAAGAAATCAAATATTGTACGTAGCTATGACAAGACCACAGAAATTGTGTGTAATGCTATAAAAAAGTTAGTTGATACTTTACTTTTTATTATGCACATAGTAAGATACGTTTAAGTTTTTTACAAAAAGTTTTTCTGTAGAAAACAAATATAGAATTAAGTACAAAAAAACTTGATTTTTGCTCAAATAAACTTTATAGTTATCTAAAAGTTTTAGGGGAGGGATTCCCGAGCGGCCAAAGGGATCAGACTGTAAATCTGACGGCTCAGCCTTCGCAGGTTCGAATCCTGCTCCCTCCACCATGCGGGTGTAGTTCAATGGTAGAACTTCGGCCTTCCAAGCCGATAGCGTGGGTTCGATTCCCATCACCCGCTCCACCTAAACCTAAATTTTATAATATGTGAATTAAAAGCTCGCATGGCTCAGATGGTAGAGCACTCCCTTGGTAAGGGAGAGGTCACCAGTTCAAGTCTGGTTGTGAGCACCATAATTGTAGTTTTTTGTTTTTTGTTGAAAAAATGGAGTAAAAAATGGCTAAAGAAAAATTTGAACGTTCGAAGCCGCACGTAAACGTAGGTACAATTGGTCACGTGGATCATGGTAAAACTACTCTTACTGCAGCTATCACTAAAGTTATGTCTGAAAAGAATGGTGGTTCAGCTCGTAAATTTGATGAGATTGATAATGCACCTGAAGAAAAAGCACGTGGTATTACTATTAATACTTCGCACGTAGAGTATGAGTCTCCAACTAGACACTATGCTCACGTTGACTGCCCAGGGCACGCAGACTATGTTAAAAACATGATTACTGGTGCTGCTCAGATGGATGGTGCTATATTGGTGTGTTCTGCTGCTGATGGTCCTATGCCACAGACTCGTGAGCATATCTTACTTTCTCGTCAGGTTGGTGTACCATATATCGTTGTTTTCTTAAACAAATGTGACATGGTTGATGATGAAGAGTTGTTAGAGTTGGTTGAAATGGAAGTTCGTGAGCTTTTAGATCAGTATGAGTTCCCTGGTGACGATACACCTATCGTTATGGGCTCTGCTCTTAAAGCGCTAGAAGGTGAAGAGAAATATGTTGAGAAGATTGTTGAGTTAGTTGCAGCTATGGATGACTATATTCCAGCTCCTGAGCGTGACACTGACAAGCCATTCATTCTTCCAATTGAAGATGTATTCTCAATTTCTGGTCGTGGTACTGTTGTAACTGGTCGTATTGAGCGTGGCGTTATAAATGTTGGTGATGAAGTTGAAGTTGTTGGTATTCGTCCAACTCAAAAAACTACAGTTACTGGTGTTGAGATGTTCCGTAAGCTTCTAGATAGAGGAGAAGCTGGTGATAACGTTGGTATCCTAGTTCGTGGTCTTAAGAGAGATGATGTTGAGCGTGGTCAAGTATTATGTAAGCCAGGTTCAATTAAGCCGCATACTAAGTTTGAAGCTGAGGTTTATGTATTATCAAAAGAAGAAGGTGGTAGACATACTCCTTTCTTTAAAGGATATAGACCGCAATTCTACTTCCGTACTACAGATATTACTGGTGCTGTTGAGCTTCCAGAAGGTGTAGAAATGGTTATGCCTGGTGATAATGTTAAAATGACTATTACTTTGATTAACCCAATTGCGATGGATGAAGGTCTACGTTTCGCTATCCGTGAAGGTGGTAGAACTGTAGGTGCGGGTGTTGTTGCTAAAATTATCGAATAATAGGTAGTTTATTTAGGTCAGTAGTTCAATTGGTAGAGCAGCGGTCTCCAAAACCGCAAGTTGGGGGTTCGAGTCCCTCCTGGCCTGCCACACATAATTAAGGCGATGTTGTATTAATTTGCAACATCGCCTTTTTTATTTCTTGATATTGTATTCTCTGTATGATATTTTATAGGCTACGTTTATAAATTCTCTATGTTTAAGTTATTCTCTTTAAAGGATTATTTTTGTGAAAAAGAATCAGAATTTTAATAATAATAAGGTTTGGATTAGTGGGTCTACAAAGACTACTGAGGTAGAAAAGATTTCTAAATCTAAAAATATGCTTCTATGGGTTGTTGCTGCTGCGATAATTGTTTTTGGTGTTGGCGTGACAATGTATTCAGATATGTTGGGGGCAACTTATAGTACGTTTAATACATCTTTAGCTGTAGTGGTTGTTTTGCTTGCTTTAGTTGTAGCAAGATTTACTAATCAAGGACGTCGTTTTTGGGCATTTTTTCAAGCATCAAAGCTTGAGTTGGCAAAGGTTGTTTGGCCGACGCGTAAGGAAACGATGACAATTACAGCGATGGTTATTGCAGTTGTTATAATTTTTGCATTAATAATATCTCTATTTGGTGTTATGTTTGAGAGTTTTATTCAATATTTTCTAGGTTAATAAAAAGGTGAAAATATGCTTTGGTATGTTGTGCAAGTGCACTCTGGTTATGAAAAAAGAGTAAAGACTCAGCTTGAAGAGAATATTGAAATAGCTGGGCTGCAGAAAAGTTTTGGTAGGATTTTAGTTCCTACGGAAAATGTTGTTGAAATGAAAGGTGGTCAAAAGCGTAAAAGTGAAAGAAAGTACTTCCCTGGATACGTTTTGATTGAGGCAGATTTAACCACGGAAGCTTGGGATGTTATTAAAGCAGTCCCTAGAGTGTTGACTGTGGTTGGCTCAAGAGGTAAGCCAATTCCTTTAAGTAAGCCGGAAGTTGAAAGAATTTTAGGCTTTATGGAAGGTGGAGAGGCTGCTGTTGAGCCTAGATTAAGAAAATCATACCTGGTTGGTGAGGTTGTTAGAGTTCTTGAAGGGCCGTTTAATGACTTTACTGGTGTGGTAGAAGAAGTTAACTATGAGAAATCAAGATTAAGAGTTGCAGTATCTATATTTGGTAGATCTACTCCTGTTGAGCTTGAATTTTCACAGGTTGAGAAAGAATCTTAAGTATTGTTCTTAAGAATATAATGGGGAGCTTATATGTTTGGATATAAGTGTTATTAACCTAAATTGGAGAAAAAAAATGGCTAAGAAAAAAATAGAAGCTATTATTAAGCTGCAAGTTGCAGCTGGAAAAGCAAACCCAAGTCCACCGATTGGTCCTGCATTGGGTCAACACGGTGTGAATATTATGGGTTTCTGTAAAGAGTTTAATGCTAAAACGCAAGGTATGGAACCAGGTATGCCAATCCCTGTGGAAATATCTGTATATGCGGATCGTAGCTTTACGTTTGAAATGAAGACGCCACCTGCTTCTTACTTAATTAAGAAAGCAATTAACGTTAAGTCTGGTTCATCAAAGCCTTCTAAAGAGTTTGTTGGTACTATTACTCGTACTCAATTAGAAGAAATTGCAAAGGTTAAGGATCCTGATTTAACTGCTGCTGATTTAGATGCTGCTGTAAGAATTATAGCTGGTTCTGCTCGTAGTATGGGTGTAAAAGTAGAAGGGGTTGAGTAATGGCTAAAATTTCAAAAAGAATGAAAAATATTGCGTCTAAAATAGATGCTGAAAAGAAATATCCAGTTTCAGAAGCTTTCGAGCTTTTAAGAGAAGTTTCTTCTGTTAAATTTGTTGAGTCTGTTGATGTTTCAGTTGCTCTTGGCGTTGATCCACGTAAGTCTGATCAAGTTGTTAGAGGAGCCTCTGTTCTTCCTAACGGTACTGGTAAAACTGTTAGAGTAGCAGTTTTTGCAAAAGGCCCTGCTGCTGATGCTGCTAAAGAAGCTGGTGCAGATATTGTAGGTATGGAAGATCTGGCTGACGAAGTTAAAAAAGGTAATATGGATTTTGATGTTGTGATCGCATCTCCTGATTCAATGAGAGTTGTTGGTCAATTAGGTCAAATACTTGGTCCTAAAGGACTTATGCCTAACCCTAAGGTTGGTACTGTAACTATGGATGTGGCTAAAGCAGTTACTGATGCTAAAGCAGGTCAGGTTAGATATAGGGTTGATAAGGCTGGTATTATACATACTACTATTGGCAAAGTTAACTTTACTACTGATGCGTTAAAGCAAAACTTGGAGCAGTTATTAACTGATCTTAAAAAAGCTAAACCTTCAGTATCTAAAGGTGTTTATCTGAAGAAAGTTTCTGTATCTAGTACTATGGGTCCAGGAATAAGTGTTGACTTTTCAGATTTAAACATATAACATACTGCTTTGCAATTTCTTTGGGTTGTGTGAAAATGCGACGCCTAAGACCGTAGGAGCTAGGCTTGCCTAGCTTAATATTTATCCTACGCAGACGATGTTGACAACCTTATTGGTCTAAATATCGTGTTAATTAAATAAAAGTGTAGACAATAATGAGGAGTCGATTATGGCACTTAGAATAGAAGACAAAAAAGCAATTGTCGCTGATGTTGCTGAAAATGTCTCTACAGCATTGTCTGCAGCGGTAGCAGATTATCGTGGCTTGACTGTTAATGAAATGACTTCATTAAGAAAGCAAGCGCGTGAGACTGGCGTTTATTTAAGAGTTGTTCGTAACAACTTAGCACGTTTAGCAATTAAAGGAACTGATTTTGAGTGTCTTGGTGATGCTCTTAAAGGTCCTCTTGTTCTTGCTCTTTCTAAGGATGAGCCAGGTGCGGCAGCTAAGCTATTTAAAAACTTCCAAAAAGACCATAAGTCTTTTGAAGTTAAAAATTTAGCTATGTCTGGTGAACTGTTTGGTCCTGAAAAATTAGAAGACTTTGCTAAGCTTCCTACTAGGGAAGAGGCACTTGCTACATTACTTAATGTTATGCAAGCACCAGTTACTAAGTTTGTACGTACTCTTAATGAGATTCCAGCTCAAGCTGTTAGAGTATTTGCTGCTGTTGGAGATAGTAAATAAATTGCTTTGGTTTCAAACTAGAAAAGCGAAAAAGAATTAATTGTTAAATAAATAGGAGTTATAAAATGTCTATTTCAAAAGAAGATATCCTAAATGCCGTTGCTGATATGAGCGTAATGGATGTATGTGATTTAGTTAAAATGATGGAAGAAAAATTTGGTGTTTCTGCTGCTGCTGCTGCTGCTGTTGCTGGCCCTGCTGCTGCGCCTGCTGAAGCTGCTGAAGAGAAAACTGAATTTGATGTTGTTCTAGTTGATGCTGGTTCAAACAAAATTGCTGCTATTAAAGCAGTAAGAGCTGCAACTGGTCTAGGTCTTAAAGAAGCTAAAGATGCTGTAGAAGGTACTCCTTTTACAGTTAAAGAAGCTGCATCTAAAGATGATGCTGAAGCTCTTAAAAAGCAACTTGAAGAAGCTGGCGCTAAAGTTGAGCTTAAATAATAAAATTCTAAAAAATAATTTTTAGAAACTTAAGACTAGTGGTCAATTTTGGCCCCTAGTCTTTCTAGTATTGAAAGATACATAGATATTGGTGCGAATATACTCATATTTGCTTTTTATTTTGTGTAAACAAAATCTTAGGGATGTTTTTGATGTCTTACTCATACGCTGAGAAAAAAAGAATTCGTAAAGAGTTTGGGGTTCTTCCTCATATCTTAGATGTACCATACTTACTTTCGATTCAAACAGAGTCTTATAAAAAGTTTTTAAATGCTGACGAAGCTAAAGGTAGGCTTCAATCAGGCCTAGAATTAGTGCTTAAGCAGTCTTTTCCAGTAGAAAGTAAAAATGGTCAATATGAACTTCATTATGTTGATTACCAAATAGGTGAGCCTAGTTTTGATGAAACTGAGTGTCAAGTGCGTGGTGCTACTTATGACGCTCCGTTGAATGTTAAATTAAGGTTAGTTGTATATAATAAAGAAGCTCTTCCAAATGAAAAAATAGTAGAAGATATTAGAGAAGAGTATGTGTATATGGGTGACATTCCATTGATGACAACAAACGGTACATTTATTATTAATGGTACTGAGAGAGTTGTAGTGTCCCAGTTACATAGATCACCTGGCGTCTTTTTTAGTAAAGATGATTCAGAAGAAGGTGCATTTTCAGCACGTATCATTCCATATAGAGGATCTTGGCTTGACTTTGAGTTTGATGCAAAAGGCATCGTATGGGCGAGGATTGATAGAAAAAGAAAATTCTGTGCAACAGTAATTTTAAAAGCTCTTGGCTATACGCAAGAAGAAATATTAGAGAATTTCTCAGATAGTAAAACTATTACGTTCAATAATAAAGGTTTTGCTCTTAAACTTGATGACCTTTCTAGCATGAAAGGCGAATTGCTTAAGTTTGATATTGAAGATGATCAAGGCAAAACAATAATTAAGAAAAATAAAAAATTAACATCTAGAGATGTTAAGAAAATCAAAGATGCAGGAATTGATTCTGTTGCTATAGACTTTGATCTAGTAAGTACTCTTAGAGTAGCAAAAGATATTGTTAATGAGGCTACTGGTGAAGTTATAGCTTACGCAAATGATGATGTTACAGAGAGCTTATTAGAAGCGTGTGTCGAGATAGGCATGCTTGAACTAGAGGTTATTGATTTTATAACTACTGAAAAAGGTAGATATATATCAGATACTTTAAAGTATGATCTTACGAGAAATACAGACGAAGCTTTGGTTGAAATATATAAGGTTTTAAGACCTGGTGATCCTCCAGCAGCAGCTTCAGTTAAGGCATTGTTCGAAGGTTTATTCTTTATCGAAAGCAGATATAGCTTATCTGATATTGGTAGAATGAAGTTAAATGCAAGATTAGGCTCAGATAAGGTTTCTAAAGATATTTATACTTTAGAGAATAGTGATATTGTTGGTGTATTAGAAGAGCTAATTAATATTCGTGATGGTAAAGGTAAAGTTGATGATATCGATCACTTAGGTAACAGACGTGTGCGTTCTGTTGGTGAGATGGTTGAAAACCAATTTAGAATAGGTCTTTACCGTGTAGAAAAAGGTATCCGTGAAAGTATGTCTTTGGTACATAAAGATAAGCTTATGCCTAAAGATATCGTAAACTCTAAGCCAATTACAGCTGCGATTAAAGAGTTCTTTACATCTGGTGCTTTATCACAATTCATGGATCAAGATAATCCATTATCAGAAGTTACTCACAAGCGTAGAATTTCGGCATTAGGGCCAGGCGGTTTATCACGTGATAGAGCTGGTTTTGAGGTTCGTGACGTTCACGCAACTCACTATGGTAGATTATGTCCAATTGAGACTCCAGAGGGTCCAAACATTGGTCTTATTAACTCACTAGCTAGTTATTCAAGAGTAAATGATTTTGGTTTCTTAGAAGCGCCATATAGAAAAGTTGTTAATGGTAGAGTTACGGATGAGATCGAGTATCTATCAGCAATTGATGAAGATAATTATGTAATTGCACAAGCGTCAACAGAGCTTGATAAAGATAATCATTTTGTTGAAGATCTTATTCAGTGTCGTTCTGGTGGTGAGGCAATATTTACAGAATCTAGTAGAGTTCAGTATATGGATGTTTCTGCTAAGCAGATGGTTTCAGCGGCTGCAGCACTTATTCCGTTCCTAGAGCATGATGATGCTAATAGGGTATTGATGGGTGCAAACATGCAACGTCAAGCTGTGCCAACTCTAAAATCAGAGAAGCCATTGGTTGGTACTGGTATGGAGAAGATTGTTGCTAGAGATTCTGGAAACTGTATTGTTGCAAGAAATGCTGGTGAAGTTGCTGAAGTAGATTCAAATAGAATTGTTATCAAAGTAGATACAAAAAAATCTAGTGATAATAAGTTGGTAGATATTTATAGCCTAACTAAGTTTAAGCGTTCAAATAAAAATACTTGTATCAATCAGCGTCCGATAGTTAATGTTGGTGATAAGATTGAAGCTGGCGATATTTTAGCAGACGGTTTTGCTACTGATTTTGGTGAGTTATCTCTTGGCCATAATCTTATGGTTGCTTTCATGCCATGGAATGGTTATAACTTTGAGGATTCAATCCTATTATCAGAAAGAATAGTAAAGGATGATAAATATACAAGTATACATATTGAAGAGTTTACTTGTGTGGCTCGTGATACAAAACTTGGCCCAGAAGAAATAACAGCAGATATTCCTAATGTGAGTGAATCAGGTTTATCAAAGCTTGATGAGTCTGGTATTGTTCATATTGGTGCAAATGTTGAAGCTGGTGATATTCTTGTAGCTAAAATCACACCAAAAGCTGAGCAACAACTAACTCCAGAAGAAAGGCTTCTTAGAGCAATATTTAATGAGAAAGCTTCGAATGTTGCTGATAGTTCATTAAGAATGCCAAGTAGTACTTCAGGTACAGTTATTAATGTTCAAGTTTTTGAAAATGATAAGGGCGGTAAGAGCTTAAGAGCACTTCAGATTGAAAAAGAGTTAATTGCTAAAGCTCGTAAAGACTTTGATGAAGAGTTTGCTGTTATTGAATCTGTAGTTAGATCTTCAGTAGAAAATGATATTGTCGGTGCTAAGATTCAAAAAGCAAAAGGTCTTAAGAAGGGCGCTATTCTAACTAAGGAGTTTTTAGAAAAGCTGCCATTTGCTAAGTGGTTAGAAATATCTTTTGAAGATGAGACACTTAATGAGAAAGTTGAAAAAGCTAAAGAGTATTATGATGAAGCAAAAATAGCAGTGGATGCTAAATTTGAAGTTAAGAAAAAGTCTATTACTCAAAGCAACGAGTTATCTCCAGGTGTGCTTAAAACAGTTAAAGTTTTTGTTGCTATTAAAAAGCGTATTCAGCCAGGTGATAAAATGGCTGGTCGTCATGGTAACAAAGGTGTGGTATCACGTGTATTACCTGTTGAAGATATGCCGTATATGGAAGATGGTACTCCTGTAGATGTTTGTCTAAACCCTCTAGGTATTCCATCTCGTATGAATATCGGTCAGATTCTTGAAGCGCATTTAGGTTTAGCATCTTATGGATTAGGTAAAAGAATTGAGGAAACTCTAGAACAGACTAAAAAAGTAGCTGAGCTAAGAAAAACTCTAGAAGAAGTTTACAATAGTGTTGGTAATAAAAAGGTTGATCTAAAATCTTTAAGCGATGAAGAGATTTTAACTCTTTGTGAAAACTTAAAGGGTGGAGTACCGATTGCAACGCCAGTATTTGATGGTGCTAGAGAAGAAGATATTAAATCTCTACTAAAAATAGGTGGTTTTGCGAGTAATGGTCAGATGAAACTTTTTGATGGCCGTACTGGTCAAGCATTTGATAGACATGTAACAGTTGGTTATATGTATATGTTGAAGCTTGATCACTTAGTAGATGATAAGATGCATGCTAGATCAACTGGATCTTATAGTCTAGTTACGCAGCAGCCTCTAGGTGGTAAAGCACAGTTTGGTGGTCAAAGATTCGGAGAGATGGAAGTTTGGGCATTACAAGCATATGGTGCAGCTTATACACTAAGAGAAATGCTAACAGTTAAGTCAGATGATATAGCTGGTAGATCTAAGATGTATAAGAATATAGTTGATGGTAAGTTGACTATGAGTGTTGATGTTCCAGAATCATTCAATGTTTTAAGAAATGAAGTTAGAGCATTGGGTATAGATATGGATTTTGACCATTCATCTGAGGAAGAATAAGCATCTTAAAAAGCTACTTATTTTTTGTTATTAAAATAAAAGTATAGGAGAGTTACCTGTGAATAACGGTATCCTACATCAAAATTACAATAGTAAAAAGTTTGATATTATTAAAATATCTTTAGCATCTCCAGAGGTTGTTCGTTCATGGTCTCATGGTGAAGTTAAAAAACCAGAAACTATTAACTATAGAACATTTAAGCCAGAAAGAGATGGTTTATTTTGTGCTAAGATTTTTGGTCCTGTTAAAGACTACGAATGCTTATGTGGTAAATATAAGCGTTTAAAACATCGTGGCGTGGTTTGTGAGCGTTGTGGTGTTGAAGTTGAGCAAACTAAAGTAAGAAGAGAAAGAATGGGACATATTGATCTGGTTTGTCCTGTTGTACATATTTGGTACTTAAAGTCTCTTCCTTCAAGAATTGGTCTTTTCTTGGATATGCCTCTTAAGAATGTAGAGAAAGTTCTATATTTTGAGTCGTATATTGTTACTGATCCAGGAATGACACCTTTGGAGAAAAAGCAGCTTCTTACAGATGAAGAGTATGCAGAAGCTCTAGAAAATTATGGTTATGAGTTTGAAGCATCTATGGGTGCTGAAGCTATTAGAGATTTATTATCAGACACAGATATTGAGTCTGAAATAGAAATGTTACAAGAAGAATATGCACAAAGTAAATCTACAGCTAAGAAAGAAAAAGCAATCAAAAGATTAAGACTTCTTGAAACTTTCCAAGCTTCAGGTAACAAGCCTGAGTGGATGGTGATGACAGTATTACCAGTTCTTCCACCAGATTTAAGGCCGCTTGTTCCAATCGAAGGTGGTAGATTTGCAACTTCTGATTTAAACGATCTATATCGTAGAGTAATTAATAGAAACAATAGACTTAAAAAGCTATTAGATCTTAATGCTCCAGATATTATTGTTAGAAATGAAAAAAGAATGCTTCAAGAGTCAGTTGATGCATTATTAGATAATGGTAGACGTGGTAGAGCTGTTACAGGTTCTAATAAGAGACCTCTTAAATCATTAGCAGATATGATTAAAGGTAAGCAAGGTCGTTTCCGTCAAAACTTACTTGGTAAGCGTGTAGACTATTCTGGGCGTTCTGTGATTACTGTAGGTCCATCATTAAGATTACATGAATGTGGTCTTCCTAAGAAAATGGCTCTAGAGTTGTTCAAGCCATTTGTGTATTCTAAGTTAAGATTAGGTGGTTATGCTACTACAATCAAACAAGCTAAAAGAATGGTTGAGCTTGAAGAATCTGCAGTATGGGATATTCTAGAAATCGTAATTAATGAACATCCGGTTCTTCTAAACCGTGCTCCTACACTACATAGACTAGGTATTCAAGCATTTGAACCTAAACTTATTGAAGGTAAAGCAATACAGTTACACCCTCTAGTATGTGCGGCATTCAACGCTGACTTTGATGGTGACCAAATGGCTGTTCACGTACCTTTAACTGTTGAGTCTCAGTTAGAGTCACGTGTGTTAATGATGTCTACAAATAACATATTATCACCTGCATCTGGTCAACCAATTATTACTCCTACTCAGGATATCGTGTTAGGTTTATACTATATCACTAGAGAAAAAGAGGGTGCTAGAGGCGAAGGTAAATTATTTGCTAGTTATGAAGATGTAAGCAGAGCTTATAGTTCAGGAACTATTGATATACACGCTAAAATTAAGCTAAGAGTAGATAGACAAGTTTTTGATACTAAAGGTAATACTTATAATGAGAAAGGGGTTGTGAATACTACAGTTGGTAGAGCACTTCTTCTTAATATACTACCTGAAGGTTTATCTTTCTCTTTATTAAATAAAGTTTTAGTGAAGAAAGAAATTTCTAAAATTATCAACCAAGCATTTAGAGTGTTAGGTGGTAAAGCTACTGTAGTTTTAGCTGATAAATTAATGTATGCAGGTTTCAAATACTCAACTCTATCAGGTATCTCTGTAGGTGTTGATGATATGACTATTCCTGATGATAAAGAAGCTAAAGTAGAAGAAGCTGAAAAAGAAATTAAGCACATTACAGAACAGTATCAATCTTCATTAATTACAGAAAATGAAAGATATAACAACATTATCAATATTTGGGGTAAAACTTCTGATGAGGTTGGAGCTTCAATGATGGATGCTATATCTAAAGATACGATCACTGTAAATGGTGAAACAAAAGAAACAGAATCATTTAACTCAGTTTATATGATGGCTAAATCTGGTGCTAGAGGTTCTTATAACCAGATGAGACAGCTTGCTGGTATGCGTGGTCTAATGGCAAAACCGGATGGTACGATGATTGAGACTGCAATTACAGCAAACTTTAGAGAAGGTCTATCAGTATTGCAGTACTTTACATCTACACACGGTGCTCGTAAAGGTCTAGCAGATACGGCTCTTAAAACAGCTAACGCGGGTTACTTAACTCGTAGATTAGTTGATGTAGCTCAAGATTTAGTTGTAATTGAGGAAGATTGTGGTACTGATGATGGTTTAATGTTCTCAGCTATTGTTGAAGATGGCGAAGTTAAAGTTCCTTTAATAGAGAGAGCTTTAGGTAGAACATTAGCTGCTGACGTTGTAACTGAGAAAGGCGTTGTATTATTAGAAGAAGGTACTTTGTTAGATGAAAATCTGGTTGAGTTACTTGATGATAATGGTATCGATATGATCAAGGTTAGATCTCCAATCACATGTAAGACACGTAGAGGGTTATGTGCTAAATGTTATGGTAGAGATCTGGCGCGTGAGAGAAAAGTTAATGTTGGTGAATCTGTTGGTGTAATCGCTGCTCAATCAATTGGTGAGCCAGGTACTCAGTTAACAATGAGAACGTTCCATACTGGTGGTGCAGCATCTTTAGGTGTTACAATTTCTGATATTAAAGTTAAAACAGCTGGTAAGATTAAGTTTAAAAATATTAGAACAGTAACTAACAAAGAAGGTCAAGAGATTGTAATATCTCGTGCTGGTGAAATTATCGTTTCTGATACTATGGGTCGTGTTAGAGAGCAACATAAAATCCCTATGGGTGCTAATGTTCCTTTAGCTAGTGGAAAGGCTGTAGAGATTGGTGATGTAATTGCTACTTGGGATCCGCATGCTCAACCATTAATTACAGATGTGGCTGGTAAAGTTGTTCTTGAAGATATTATTGATGGTATAACTTCTAAGCATACTTATGATGATTTGACAGGACAACAAACTATTGAGATAACTTCAATATCTCAAAGAACAACATCTAAAAACTTAAAACCAGTTGTTAAAATTGTTGATGAAAAAGGTGCTGAGCTTAAGACTATACCATTAGCTGTTGGCGCGGTGCTAAGTGTTTCAGATGATACTAAGCTAGAAGTAGGTGATATCGTTGCTAAGATTCCTTTAGAAGGCTCTAAAAATAGAGATATTACTGGAGGTCTTCCACGTGTTGCTGAACTATTTGAAGCAAGACGTCCTAAAGAAGCTGCTATACTTTCTCCATGTGATGGTATGGTTAGGCTTGGTAACAGAGATACTAAAGAAAAACAAAGAATTGAGATTTTAGATAAGAGTGGTCATATCCTTGAAGAGATTTTACTACCTAAATCACGTCATTTGGTTGTTTTTGATGGTGAAAATGTTGTTAAAGGCGATGTGTTGGCAGATGGACCTACTGATCCACATGATCTTCTTCAGTACAAAGGCTTAGAAGCGTTTGCTGATTATATATTGATTGAAGCTCAATCTGTATATCGTATGCAAGGTGTTGTAATTAACGATAAACATATTGAAACAATCGTTAGACAAATGCTAAGAAAAGCTGTTGTAACTGATGAGGGAGATAGTAAGTTTGTTAAGAATGAAAATATTGAGCTTGTTAGAATCTTAGAAGAAAACGATAATTTGCGTGAGCAAGGTAAAAAAGAAGTCGAGTTTGAACTTGTACTTATGGGTATAACTAGGTCTTCTTTATCTACTGAGTCATTCTTGTCAGCGGCATCTTTCCAAGAGACAACAAGAGTACTTACAGAAGCTTCGATACATTCTCAAGTAGATCAATTAAGAGGCCTAAAAGAGAACGTTCTTATTGGTAGACTAATACCTACTGGTACTGGTTTGGCTGTAAGAAAAGAATCTAAAAAGATTGAGAAAATGAGAGAAGAGCTGGGCGTTGAAGATGGTATAACATTTACTGATGCTGCTGCAGCCTTTAATATTGACGAGGCTTCTTCTGAAAATATTAAACCTCAAGAAAGTGAAAAAGATATCAATGAAGATATCGAAGAGTCTTTAAGAAATGCTCTTGAGTCACTAGATTTCTAAGTTTTTTCTACTTTATTCTATCTAAAATAAAATTTTATTATTCTGGCATTTTAAACTATAATATAAGTCATATTGTACTTATTAATACTTGTGGTAAATGTTTAGTATGTTAGCAAAACTCTTCTGGCAGATATTTTTTGGAATAGTTATAATCGTTATAGTAGTGCTATCTATATTGAATACTGATAGAGTAAGCTTTGATTATATTTTTGGAACAACCACATTACCACTTATTGTTTTAATGTCTATAGCTTTTGTTATAGGTCTTATATTGGGTTCATTTATAACAAAGTTTATTCAAATAACAAAGACAAGTGGCGGCTCTAAGAAATAATGCTTGTTTTAGGTATTGAAAGTTCTTGTGATGAGACAGGACTTGCTATTTATGACTCATGTGCTAAAAAAATAATCTCTGATGCTTTATATAGTCAAATAGATTTACATAAACAATACGGTGGTGTTGTGCCAGAGCTAGCATCACGTGAGCATATTGCAAAGTTAAATGTTCTAGCTAAACAATTATTTCGAGAATCAGGGCTTAGTTTTGATGATATAGACTGTATAGCTTATACCGCTACACCAGGATTGGTTGGCGCACTTATGGTTGGTGCAACTTTTGCTAAGACTTTAGGCTTTATTCATAATATTGATACTATTGCTATTCATCATCTTGAAGGACATTTACTTTCACCTCTTTTAGATACCGATAGTGAGATTGAGTATCCTTTTGTTGCGTTACTAGTCTCAGGAGGCCATACTCAATTATTTGAAGTTAGAGGTTATGGTCAATATAGCCTACTTGGTGAGTCTATAGATGATGCTGCTGGTGAAGCATTTGATAAGACAGCAAAACTTTTAGATATGGCTTATCCAGGAGGGGTTGAAGTTGCTAACTTAGCAGATAAGGCAACAGATAAGAAAAAATATCTGCTACCAAGACCTATGAAAAATAAACCTAATCTAGACTTTAGTTTTAGTGGTTTAAAGACTGCGGTATTAAATACATGGTATTCAGAGCAAGATAAGTCCCAAGAAAATAAAGCAAATCTTTGTTATGCTTTTCAAGATGCTGCTATTGATGTTTTAGTTTCAAAATGTAATAAAGCTTTGAAACAAACAAAAAATAAGAGATTAGTGGTCTCTGGAGGCGTGAGTGCAAATAAGCTGTTGCGCCAGAGGCTATATGATTTATCAAAAAAAAATGAGTATCATATATTTTTCCCTCCAATGAGATATTGTACAGATAATGGTGCAATGATAGCTCTTGCTGGAGCTTATAGGTATTGTAATGATTTCAAGGATTCTAGCTTGGAAATAGATGTTAAAGCTAGATCGTCTATTTAATATATTTACAAAGGACTATCAAAAAAAAGTGATGTATGATATTATTCACTCGTAGTTAAAAAGTTTTCAACATCCACATAACGTGGGTTTAATTTAAAAAGGGATAAAAAGGTTCTAAATGAGTAATAAAAAAGAGGTCTATCAAATAGACCAAACTATAGAAAAAGAAGGTAGTATAGTCTGGAAAAGTGTTTTTGGATTATTGGTTATACCACTATTTGCCATAATAGTTATACCGTGGTATGGTATGACATATGGTTTTGTAACGTCTGATTATGTTTGTCTAGCTATATTTTATGCTCTTACAGGTATTAGTATCACAATGGGCTATCATAGACTTTGGTCACATAAAACATATAAAGCTAATAAGTTTGTAAGTTATTTCTTGTTAGTTTTTGGTACAGCAGCATTACAGAATAGCGTAATTCAGTGGTCATCAGATCATAGAAAACATCATAAAGATGTTGATGATCCTGTTAAAGATCCGTATGCAGCCACAAGAGGTTTTTGGTTTTCTCACTTTGGTTGGTTACTTAAACATAGTAGTCCAGATGTGCAAGAAATCCGTGGTGTAAATGATCTTTTGAAAGATAGAGCTTTAGTGTTTCAACATAAGCACTATACTATTTTAGCAATACTAGCATGTTTTGGTTTACCTGCATTAGTTGGATTTATATTCGGGTTATTGAGTGGTCATACTTTGACAGCTGCATGGCATAGTGCTTTAAGTTTCTTACTATTAGGAGGATTCCTAAGAGTGGTACTTGTGCATCATGCAACTTTCTGTATTAATTCTTTAGCTCATACTATTGGTAAAAGACCTTATTCTAGAAAAAATACAGCTAGAGATAGCTGGATTACTGCAATCGTAACAGGTGGTGAAGGTTATCATAACTATCATCATGCTTTTGCTGGTGACTATAGAAATGGTATTAGATGGTTCGATTTAGATCCTTCTAAATGGGCTATTGCAGGTCTTGCTAAGCTTGGTTGGTGTTATGACCTTAAGACTACACCTAAGCATCTAATAGAAATTGCAAAAGCTAAAGTTAAGCTAGATGAAGCTTTAACTAAAAAGAATAAAACTTTCCATCTTGGTATAGAAGAGAAATACTCTAGATTAGTTGCTAATGTTAAAAATATGTATAATGCTAAACAAGAGTATCTAAAGGCTAAGAAAGAAAATGTATTATCTAAAGCTGATATTAAAGCTATTAAATCAAAATATAAAGATTTAAAAATCGAGTTCATTGAAGCTAAGAAAAACTATAAAGCTAGTACGCTAGCATAATTATAATTAATCAATCAAGTATAATTTTCCTTCTAATTTATTTCATTTAATTTCAAAAGCTATTCTAAATGAAACATCAATTATTATTTTAATATTTGTATATAATGGTATTTCTTGGATGTTTCTTTTTGGATTTCAAAGCTCTAGATTGTCTATCTTTATTGGTAATAGCGATGATATTCTCTTGGTCTACTCTTTCAAATCTAAATATTCTAAAATAACTTTGTTATCTCGAGCGGCTCCTTGTTTTATATTGATAATATAGCTAACAATATATAAAAGTAGTATACTGTTTTTTATTTAAGCAATGTCTTTTCACATCATTTTATAAAGAGGGTATTGAAGTTAAAATCAGAAGGTATGAGCTTTATAAAGCTCTCAAAGAAATTCGATATAAGTGTTAGAAGTATCCAAGAATGGTTAAAAGGAAATCTTCCTAAAGGTAAAAGAAATAAACCCAATACAAAGCTTGATATCAATAAGTTAAAACAAGATGTTATAGATTATCCTGATGGTTACTTACAAGAACGAGCTATTCGATTAGGAGTAAGTGAGTTTTGTATAAGCTATAATCTTAAGAAGTTAAACATCACATATAAAAAAACACTGCCTCATCCCAAAGCCGACGAAGAGAAGCGAGAATTATTCAATAATAGAATTCAAACTTATAAAGATCAAGGGTTCCCTGTATGTTATCTTGATGAATCTGGTCACGCATTAGATATGCCTAGAACACATGATTATTCTAACCAAGGTCAAAGATGTTATGGTGTCTGTGACTGGGGAGCTAAAGATCGGACTAATGTCATAGGTGCTTTAATTGGAAGAGTTTTGTTTGCTGTTGGATTGTTTAGCTGCAATATTGATACTGTAATATTTACTATTTGGGTAAAATATTTTCTACTACCTAACTTAAAAACTGTAATAGTTATAGTTATGGATAATGCTACTTTCCACAAGAATACTGATATGTTAAAGATGATTACTAATGCAGGACATATTATTGAGTTTTTACCTCCATACTCTCCTGATCTTAACCCAATAGAGAATAAATGGTCTGAGAAAAAGGAATATATTTAAAAACATAACTGTTCTATAGAGCAATGCATACTAATTTTATTCATAGTTAGCTATAGAGTACACTTTTTTTAGATTTGTTCCTACATGATTATTTTATGCTTTGGGTGTGTGATGCAAAATGTTAGATAATAATTATATGAAATCGATTTGATAATGGTAATTTTATGAAAAATAATGGAAAAGATAGGTTTAAATTTTAGCTAAAGATCTAAGCTTATCTGCTTTATCAATCTTTTCCCAGCTAAATTCGGGAAGCTCACGTCCAAAGTGACCATAGTTAGAAGTTTTTCTATAAATTGGGTTTAGTAGATCTAAATTTTCAATAATCTTACCAACTCTAAGATCAAAAACTTCACTAATAAGTTTTTCAATAGCGTTATCATCTATTTTACCAGTTCCAAAAGTATCAACCATAAGTGATACAGGTTTTGCTACGCCAATTGCATAAGCAACCTGAACTTCGCATTTGTCAGCTAAACCAGCAGCAACTATGTTTTTAGCTATATATCTACCCATATATGCACCAGAGCGATCAACTTTAGATGGATCTTTACCAGAAAATGCACCACCACCATGATGAGCAGCACCACCATAAGTATCTACAATAATTTTTCTACCTGTTAGACCACAGTCACCTTGAGGGCCTCCAATTAGAAATACTCCTGTTGGATTAATATGATATTTAGTGTTTTTTGTAATTAGGTTAGCTGGAATAACTTCTTTGACAATTTCCTCAATCACAGCATCATGAAGTTCTTTTTGAGAAATTGATTCATCATGTTGAGTTGATAAAACAATTGTATCAATAAATTTAGGTTTATCATTTTCATAAGCAAGTGTAACTTGAGCTTTTGCATCAGGTCTTAGCCAAGCAAGTTTCCCTGATTTTCTAAGTTCTGCTTGTTTTCTCATTAGTAGATGGGAGTAATAAATAGCAGATGGCATAAGTGTAGGAGTTTCATTGGTTGCAAAACCAAACATTAGTCCTTGGTCACCAGCTCCAAGATCTTCTAATGAGCCACGATCTACGCCTTGAGCAATATCACCAGATTGTTTGCCAATAGCATTAATAACAGAGCATGTTCTACCATCAATACCTTTGTTAGCATTATCATAACCTGTTTCTGTAATAACATTTCTAACAAGCTCTTCAATATCTACCCATGCAGAAGTAGAGATTTCACCAGCAACTAGTGCCATCCCTGTTTTTACGAGAGTTTCACATGCTACACGAGCATTCTTATCTTGTTTTAAGATTTCATCTAGTATTGCATCTGATATTTGATCAGCTAGTTTATCTGGATGTCCTTCTGATACTGATTCAGAAGTAAATAAATAATTTTTTGACATTTTACATCTTTCCCTTTTAGTTTGTTTAGCTAAAAGGTTTCTAGAGAATTTTCTGAAAAATTTAATAGAAACGCTTTAGCTTATTATTTAATGTCGCAAGCAATTTGTTTGTTAAATACAGCGACTTGGGGTATTATATATTTATGTTTATATTAAGTCAACTATTGACTTTTTAGTTAAGAGACTTTAAAGTATTGCTATTAAATTTTTGCATAAATTTTTGCTAAGTTTATGGCTGCTAAGCTTAGCTAATGAAATTAAATATTTAAAAAAATTAAAAATATAAAACCGGAGAATAATTAAATGGTAGTAATTCGTATGGCTCGTGGTGGAGCTAAAAAGCGTCCTTTCTATAGAATCGTAGTTGCTGATAAAAGAAGCCCAAGAGATGGTAGATTTATTGAGAAATTAGGTTTCTTTAATCCTTTAGCAAAAGGTGGTGAAGAAAGATTAAAGCTTGATGTTGCAAAAGCAGAAGCTTGGCTTGCAAAAGGTGCACAACCTTCAGATAGAGTAGCTAGCTTAATTAAAGAAGCTAAAAAAGCTGCTTAATCAAAATTTTCATAAATCAATTATGTCACAAGATTTTATAGAAATAGCTAAAATTGGCTCTACTTATAAGCTTAGTGGCGAGCTTAATTTATATCCTTTGGCAAGTTCAATAGAGACTCTTCTAAGTTATGGTGATTGGTATATCCAATTATCAGGTAATAATGTTTGGCAGCTACTTAAAGATGAAAGCGTTTTAAGAAGAGCTGACAAAGTATATATTAAACTAGCAAATGTTGATGATGCAAATGTCGCTAAGAAATATGTTAATGGGCTAATTGGAGTGCCTAAAGAGGCTCTTCCTAAATTAGATAATGATGAAACATATTTTAAAGATTTGATAGGCTGTATTGTTGTAAATTCTAATGATGATTCATTTGGAGAGATTGTCGATATTATTGAAACAGGCTCTAATGAAGTTCTAGTTTGCAAGAAGGAGTCTGATGAGTATCTAATTCCGTATGTTAAGCAGTATATTATTAGTGAAGATCTTGATTCAAAGAAAATAGTTGTTGATTGGGAATATGATTACTAATAAGCTATGAAGTTTGGAATAATATCAATATTTCCAGAAATGTTTAAAGCGATAAGTGATTTTGGAATTACAGCTAGAGCAGTTAATGATACGAAGGTATCTATAAATTGCTTTAATCCTCGTGACTATACAACAGATAGGCATGCCACTGTAGATGATACTAGCTTTGGTGGTGGTGCCGGTATGGTTATGAAATATGAACCATTGTCAGAAGCTATCAAAGATGCAAAAAGTACTTTAGGTTGCGATACAAAAGTAGTATACTTGTCACCTCAAGGTGGTTTATTTAATCATGAAAAAGCTCTTGAGCTTTTGCAAAATGATTCTCTGATACTGCTTTGTGGTAGATATGAGGGAGTTGATGAGCGCCTAATACAGGACCATGTTGATGAGGAAATCTCTGTAGGTGATTTTGTTTTAAGCGGTGGTGAGCTCCCTGCTATGCTTGTTATGGATAGTCTGATTAGACTATTACCAGAAGTGTTGGGTAATAAAGATTCTGCTATTGAAGACTCTTTCTATGATGGTCTGTTGGACTACCCACATTATACAAAGCCAGCTGTTTTACCAGATGGTAATGCGGTGCCTAGTGTTTTGTTGTCTGGGAACCATAAGGAAATAGCAAAATGGAGGCGTAAACAAAAGTTAATAAGAACTTATGAGCGTCGTAAAGATTTAATAGAGTGCCTATGCCTATCTGAAGAAGATAAGCAAATTATAAATGATTATAAAATAGATAAGGTAAGCACAAAAGGAGAATAATAATGAAAAATAAATTTGTTGAACTAGTAGAAAAGTCACAAATCAGAACAGATCTTCCAGAGTTTAATCCAGGTGATTCAATCACTGTTAATCTATGGATTAGAGAAGGTGATAAGCAAAGAATCCAGGCTTTTAAAGGTTTCGTTCTTAGAAAAAGAAACAGAGGTCTTCACTCTGCTTTCACAGTAAGAAAAATGTCTTCAGGTATGGGTGTTGAGAGAACATTCCAGACTCATTCTCCATTGATCGATAGCATCACTGTAGAGAAAAGAGCAGATGTACGTAGAGCTAAGCTATACTACATGAGAGGTCTTACTGGTAAAGCTGCTAGAATTAAAGAAAAAGTATAATTCTAGGATAGTTAAAAAGTGTCTACAGTTGTTGATGCTTTTCTTGATAATCTTTGGTTTGAATATGGTTTAAGTCAAAATAC
Source organism: Francisella sp. 19S2-4 (assembly GCF_036281795.1). Classification (NCBI taxonomy): domain Bacteria; kingdom Pseudomonadati; phylum Pseudomonadota; class Gammaproteobacteria; order Thiotrichales; family Francisellaceae; genus Francisella; species Francisella sp. 19S2-4. Next base: position 27,546 of record NZ_JAWUZH010000006.1, on the reverse strand, counting down.
TATTTCATCTTATCGTACAGATCTTAAATTTCTTCAAAACTATTTTTCAAAAACTAATTTGATTCGTTTAGATTTTGAGCAGTTATATGCTTTTATTTCTTACCGCTCTAAAAATGGTTATAGTAGTCGTTCTAATGCTAGAATGATATCTACTTTGCGTAAATTTTATGCTTGGTTAGTTACAACAGGTCAAGTTCAAAGTGATCCTACTGCTAAACTAACTATGCCAAAGTTAGCTAAAAGTTTGCCTAAAGATATGACAGAGGCAGATGTTGAAGCATTATTACAAGCACCTGATTTAACCCAAGATATTGGGATTCGAGATAGAGCAATGCTTGAGTTAATGTATGCGACAGGTTTACGGGTTAGTGAGTTAGTTGGTTTAGATATTGATAATATAGACGTTAATATTGGAGTTATTCAAGTGCTTGGTAAAGGAGCAAAAGAAAGAATAGTTCCTATAGGCGAGTATGCTTTAGAATTCTTGCAAAAATATCTCACTGAATCTCGCTCTAACTTAACTAAAAATTTTAAAGAAAAAGCTATCTTTATTAGTCAGCATTCTAAAAGAATAACTCGTCAATCATTTTGGCATCGTATAAAAAATTATGCTCTTTCTGCAGGAATAAATACAGAAATATCTCCCCATACATTACGGCATGCTTTTGCAACACATTTACTTAATCATGGGGCTGATTTAAGATCTGTACAGCTACTTCTTGGTCATAGTAGTGTTTCTACAACAACAATATACACACATATATCGCAAAATCGTTTACAAGAAATATACCAAAAACATCATCCGCGAGGTTAGAGATTTTATAACTTCTAGAATATTAACTTAATAGCATCTGTTATACTAATTTAAAAGCAAATGAAAAAATCTTTGTATAGAAATGATATATTTAAAGCTTAAGAAAATAGTTAAGTTGAAATCAGGTAAAAGATTTTATTTATTGCATAAATATTTGCGAAAAAAACTATCTAATAGATTCGTTTTAATATTCTTTTTATTAGCTTCGTGTGTGATTTTTATTCCTGGGCTGATTATGTTATTTACTCCTGGGCCAGGATTATTATTTATAATATTGGCTTTATTACCATTTGTTGCAATAAGTAAAAAGTTTTCTCAATTTTTAGATAGGTTAGAAATTTACTTCTGGAAAAAGCTAAAAAAAATTAAGGATAAGTTTTCTAAAACAAAATAAAATAGTTTTTCTAAAGTAGTAATTAGAGGTGATGTAAAAGGTGCAACAGTATATGATTGTTGTTATAATACGTACTGAAATTTTTAGTGTTTTCTCTTTAAAATAAATGGAGTGGTAATGAATATTCGTAGTGTTGACTATTATGCAGATAATGCAGCTGAGGAATTTACAAAATCTTTAAAAGAAACAGGTTTTGCAGTACTTAAGACTCACCCAATTGATTGGAATCTTATTCAGACTGTTTATAAAGAATGGCAAGACTTTCTAAAATCAGGTGATGCTGATAAATATATGTTTGATGTTGAGAAACAAGATGGCTATTTCCCAAAAGATGTTTCTGAGGTTGCAAAAGGTGAAACTGTAAAAGATATTAAGCATTTTTACCATCTATATTTTCCTAATGGTAGATATCCAACAGAAGTTAGTGATGCTGCTCGTGAAATGTTTGAAAAAATGATGAAGTTAGGCGAAACACTTTTACAGTGGATAGATGATCATATGGATCCAGCTGTTGCAAATAGGCTTCCTCAAAGATTAAGAGATACTGTTTCTTATGAAAATACGCTACTTAGAATTTTACATTATCCAGCGATGCAGGGTGATGAAGAGCCAGGAGCTGTTAGAGCTGCAGCACATGAAGATATTAATCTAATTACTCTATTACCTATAGCTTCTTCGCCAGGATTACAAGTTTTATCACCTGTAAGTAATAAATGGTTTGATGTGCCATGTGATAGTGAATCACTAGTTATAAATATTGGAGATATGCTTCAAGAAATGACACATGGTGAATATATTGCAACTAAACATAGAGTTGTTAAGCCAGAAGGTGAAGTTGAAAATTTAGATAGAATTTCAACTCCTTGTTTTATTCATCCAAAATCTGAAGTCTATTTATCTGATAAATACCCACAAGCTGGAATGTTTTTAGATGAAAGATTAAAAGAGTTAGGTCTAAAATAAATTTTAAAATGACGAAACAGAATATTATTTCTTTCTATGAGAGTGATGCTCATACTAATCAAGTCAGAGAGATTCTTAAACAAGCAAAAAGAATAATTGATCTACAAGCATCTTTGCAAAATTGTGCTGTAGTTTTAGATATTGATGAAACATCGTTAAATCATTATAAAGCACTTAAGGATGTAGGCTTTCCTCAAGAGGAAAATCATAGTATTTGGGATGAGTTAATTTCAAAGATAGATGTTGAACCAATAAAGCCAACTTTAGATTTTTATCTATATTGCATTAATAAAGGGATTAAAGTATTTTTTATTAGTGCTAGATTTGCGACTTATTTAGATACTACAAAACAAGCATTACAGAATGCAGGATATATTGGTTTTGAGGGTGTTTTTGTCCTTCCTGAAGATATCTCACTATACTCTTCTGAGAGTTTTAAAAATTTTAAGGCTGAAAGAAGATCTTATATTGAATCTTTAGGCTATAAAGTACTTATATCAATAGGTGATCAATCTTCTGATTTGACGGGTGGTTATACACTGAATACTTTTCAGCTACCAAACTATATGTATGGTGAAAATTCTGTATTTTAATATACTGATTTAGATTTGAAAATTAAGAAGTTGCCTAAGAAAATTAAAATAGCACAAACTATCATAATAATTATATTAATATCTTGATTAAATAGCAGGAATGCAAATAGAGGTCCCCAAATAATGTAAGTAATATTTAGAGACATTGCAAGAGTCACATTTGAGTGTTTAAAAGCTTGCATATAAGATAAATCAGCAATATAACCAATAATTCCAATAGCTAGTATTAGAAGTAAGATATAGATACTAACAGTATTTATAATCAGAAATGTAAATGGTAAAAAAATAAAAATAGTTGAGATTTTACGTAAGAAAAGCAGAGTGTTAACCTCAACATTCGCATTAAGGACAAGTTTATAAATAACACCTTCTAACCCCCAGAATATTGCAGCTAAAATTGCAAAAATTAGACCAGTTAGGCTATTTGTCTTGTCTCCCAGCTCATTTGTGGCCGTTAGAGTTATACCTATCGCAACTATTATAAAACCTATTATTTTGAGTTTTGTTAAAGATTCTCTAAGAAATATCCTAGCTCCAATCATGCCTACTGCAGGATAGCATGATGATATTACGATAGCTGTTCCTGTGGCAATATCTTTGGTTGAAAGCATATACATAGTCATTGCTAAACCTCCTAGTAGAGGAATACAGCAGATACTTATTATTTGCCATAGTTTTAAGTCTTTAACTTTTTTTACAGAAGATATTGATATGATTCCTATAGTTCCGGCAACACCTAAATCATGAATTGAAGTTAGCCACATTGAAACTAGAAAAGTCATTGTTAGTAGAGTATGAACTTGGCCTGCTAAAGTATAGTCAAGCCCCCAGAAAATACCTGATAGAGCTCCAAAAAGAAATGCTCGTTTTTTAAAATCCAAAAGCTGTAAACCGATATTTGTAAAAATTTACAATACTTTAGCGAATTCGAAGAATTATTACAAGTTAATAATTGTTTTATGAATAATAGCTTAGCCACTAATAGGTTCTTTTTGAGGTTCTATAAGGATTTCATTTAAAGCAACATTTTTAGGTTGATTCATAGCAAATACAATTGTTTCAGCTATTTGTTGAGGTGTTATAAAAAACTGAGTGTCATTGCTGGCATATTTTCTGACAGCATCTTTATCAGAGGACATATTTTGTAAAGGTGTTGCAACATTGCCAGGTTGGATATTTATAACTCTAACATCCTTGCCCATTAACTCTTGACGTACTGCTCTTAGAGTATATTCCATAAATGCTTTTGAACCTGAGTATATTGCGAGTCCTGGAAAGGCTTGTCTAGCAGCATCAGAAGTTATATTAATAAGCATTCCTTTATTTTTGATTAGCGATGGTAGAACCGAGTAGAGTAGATTTGTAAAACCAATCACGTTTGTGTTTATGGTTTTCATCCACTCTTCGTAATTTCTATTTTCTATACACTGATAATACATCACACCAGCACAGTTAACTATATAATCAAATTCACCAAAAGTTGCTATAGCTTTAGTAACAAAACTTTCTACAGAATCTAATTGTTGAATATCTACATATTGATAAAAAACATTATCGCCTGTAATATTTGCCTTGCGACGAGAGCATAATGATATTTTCATTTGCTTAGTTAGGCATAGTTCAGCTATAGCTTTACCCATGCCACTAGATGCTCCAACTATTAGTATATGTTTATCCTTGAGTAGATTCATTATCTTTCCTTAAGAGGATTTTATTTATGTAGTTTTCCGTTATTTCTGGATAATCAATATTTATCTCTGACATTAGTGATTCATAATTTGATCTGTCATATAGATTTATTGAGGCATCAATATTTGCATGATCAGAAGCTAAGTATTTAGCAGAATTATCTGTAATTGATTTGCTCCAAGTCTCTGAAGGGATAATCTCATAATTAGAAACTTTTGCTAACGTTTGTGCATTAAGGAAGTTCTTGTTAGTTATATTATAGATATATCTACCAGTATGCTTTTCTAAGATAAGATACTCTATAATCTTAGAAATGTGATCAACTGGAGTCATTTCTAGATTTATATCAGTTGGTATTTTTCGTTGTAAATTTACTTCTTTGATTAGTATCCAATTTGTATCTGAATCATTAATGTAATTATTATATACAGGTGAAATATTACCTAGTCTTAGTACTGTAGCATTTAAGCCTTCTTTGACTGAATTGTGAATTAGTTTCTCAGCAGCCCACTTAGTTTGTGAGTATCCGGATTGTAATGAGTCTAGCCATTCGATATCTTTTGTTTCACTAAATTTTTTGTTTAGATGTAATGGGAAAATACCATTTGTAGATATATGGATTAAATGTTTTGCTTTGACTGTAGAGCAAAAATCAATAATATTTGCTGTTCCAATAAGATTACTATCTTTTAAAGCATTATATGGAAGTAATAAATTAACAGATGCAGCTGTATGAATTACAGTATCAATTTTGCTAGCATACTCTAGATATTTTCCTGATTGCCAACCAAATTCTTTTGCTGAAATATCTCCTACTAGGCAAACAATTTTATGAGATTTTTCAATATTGAGTTTTTTAAGGATATTTTCTAGTCTAGTTTCTGCTTGCTGTTGGTTCTTAGCGCGAACTAAACAATAAATAGTTTCTATATTTTCATTAGTAACTAATGTTTTAAGTGTATGAGATCCAAGAAATCCTGTTACTCCCGTTAAAAGTATATTTTTACGTGATCCACTCCGGTCTTGTTTAAGATTTGCTATTTTAGGCTTTAAATCTGTAAATAAGTTATCAACATCATCTAGAATTAATTTTGAAAGATTTTGCTCAGAATCTTTAGAAGATTTTGATAATAAATTATAGCTACTACTAAGTTGACTTGCTGCAATAAAATCAGTTATTCTAACTTCAAAATTAAGTTCTTTAAGTTTACTTATTAGTAACATCGTTGATAATGAAGAACCACCAAGCTCAAAAAAGTCGCTATCTGAATTAATATCATCCTTTGAGATATTAAGTATATTTGCCCAGAGTGATTTATAATCATCTAATGATTTGATATTTTTTATTTCCTGTTCGACATCAATAATTTTATCTTCTAGATTTAGGCTATTTCTATCTAATTTGTTTGAGTACCTATTTAGAGGGATTTCATCAAGGAGAATTATATGTTTTGGAAGCATATAATGTGCTAAGAAAGGTGATATTTTGTCAAGAAGTGCTTTTGAAGGTTTATTATCTTTAAGTTGCCATTTTTGACAGAAAGCTAGTTGTTTATCACTTGGGATTTCTAAATATGCAACTAGATACTCTGACATTCTGGTATTACCAGTTTTGTTGACAACACAGTGCATAATATCAAGTTTATCTTTTATAACTGACTCGATAAAAGGTAAAGAAAGTGTGTAACCTCGAAGTTTTATAATATAGTCACAGCGCCCGTATATTGTTATTAGCTGACCATCTTCAGATAGTTTGCCATAGTCTCCGGTTTTATATAGACGCTTACCAATAGGGCTGTCTTTAGCTTCTATAAATCGCTCTTTATTTAAATCTGGTCTATTTATATATTCATTAGCTAAACCTATAGCATGTATATAAACTTCACCTTTATCACCATTTTTAACTATTTGTTTGTTATCATCTAAAACAATAGCTTCGACTTTAGGTAGTACATGACCGACAGGAACAATTCCATCAGCTTCTAAGTTTTTGTCATTTTTATGGAGCTTGTAAGTAGCTACATCATGACATTCTGATATCGAATATAAATTATAGATATTTGTTTCAGACATAAACTCTTCTAGATTGTTCTGTAACCAGCTAGAGACAACTTCACCATTAAGCCAGCAGGTATCTATATTTTTAAATATTTTTTTAGCAATATCTTTTGAAGTTGAAAGTAATGTTTCTAGATATGATGGCGTAAATAATATCTCATTGATTTTTTTATCTTTAATATATTGAGATAGTGTTTTGAAATCATAGAGAATATCATCAGGAATTATATTTGTTCTTCCCCCTTTTATTAGAGGCCTAAACGCTTCCCATAAGTAGTAAATATTACATCCAATAGAGCTATTTTCATCATATGTTTTGACTGTTTCTCTTATCTTATAAGAAGATAGTATTGCTCTATGAGATATTGCTATACCTTTGTTTTTCCCAGTAGTTCCGGATGAATATACTAACCAGAATCCTTTTTCAGGATCAACAGAAGTCTGCTTGAAATTTTGTATATCTTCTGGATTATACTGATTAATTATATTGATATAGTCAAAACATTCGATAGTCTTTATATCAGGTATCTCATCACATAATATTAAATCTGATTCAGTATCATCAATAATATCTTTTAGTAATGGTAACGGAAAAGACTTATCTAGTTGCACACAGCTAGCACCAATACTAGATATAGCCAGAAAAGCTATTATTATTTCATAGCGTTTTGAACTATATATAGAAATTATGCTTTGAGGTCCATATCCGTTATTTTGTAGATGTTGAGCCAAAAACATAACATAGTTAGCAGCTTGTTGGTATGTTAACTCTATATTAGAGTCTGTAATAGCAATATTATTAGGTGTTTTTTCTGCTTGATTAAAAAAAAAGTCACTTAAAGTAGAGTTCACAAAAATTTCTTCTAAATCATTATTAGTGATTTGAATAATGATAGATTATTTGTTGGGTGATGTATATCTCTGTGTATAAAATCATCTTAAAGACGTGTTTTATTAAAGTTATATTTATGTTTATGTAATAACCTATAATTATTCGAACTAGAAAAGTAACAAACTATTAAAAATTAGTTTAGAATAAATATTAGGTAGAAGAAATATTTCTTTAAATAATGATAGATAAAAGTGGGTATAGAGCAAATGTTGCTATAGTTTTACTTAATAGACAAAATAGAGTTTTTTGGGGGCAAAGAAGAAATAGAGCATCTTGGCAGTTTCCCCAAGGAGGTATATCGGCAGGAGAGACTCCTTTACAAGCTATGTATCGTGAGCTTCATGAAGAAGTTGGTTTGAGACCTCAAGATGTTGAAGTTATAGCTTCAACTAGAGAATGGTATAAGTATGATATCCCAGATTCATTACTTAGAAATAGAGAACCTGTTTGTGTTGGGCAAAAACAAAAGTGGTTTCTCCTAAGGCTAAAAAGTTCAGAAAATAATATTGATTTAGAAGCTAATGAGTCACCAGAATTTGATAATTGGCGTTGGGTTAGCTATTGGTACCCAATCAATCATGTCGTTTATTTTAAACAAGATGTATATAGAAAGGCTTTGACTTATTTTAAAGATTTTATTTAGCTGTCTGTCTATTTTCTACAAAAGCTTTTGCCCATAAATAGCAAAATGATCCAATATATGCAGATAATATAACATCAGAAACATAATGATCCAAAACAATAACTCTGCTTATTGCAACTACAATTGCTAATATTATAGCGATTATTGTAATATATTTTTTTTCAAAAAAGTTTGCTATAGCTAATAAGCCAGCGAATGATAAAGTAGTGTGACCAGATGGCATAGAATTATAAGCATCTTTAAATGATAGGAAGTGGAATCCATATTCATTTTTGAATAAAAGCATCTCAGGTCTATATCTAGCAAGTAAAACTTTTAAAATACTTGCAACGATAATAGTCAATATTAAAGATAGAGACATTACATATAATTTAGTATGAGTTTTGTTACGTAAGTATCTGATAATGCAAATCACTGTAACTATTAAAGTAATTACAGCCCAGACTTTTGGTGAAGCTATTTGAGATATTAATGATGCTAAGGTACTTATCTTAGTGCCAAAAAAATCACCTGAGCGGATAGCATCAGTTATTTTAACATCCCAAAAATTGTAGCTAATTACTACAATAACTAATGTAATAATCCCATATATAATAGTATTTTTTGCTAATTTACAATCTAAACACTTCATAATTAAATTATTTAAAACCGCTAGGTTAGTTGATACAGTATAATATTATCATAACTAATTTTGAAAACCTAAGATGTTCAAACAAGGTTGGTACAAAAAAGCTAAGCATATAGTAAGTGAAAACTTTAATCAAAGACCTAATGATTTAGATATAAATTTAGTAGTAGTTCATTGTATAAGTTTGCCAGAGGGACAGTATCTTAATAATAATGTTGAAGATTTATTTACTAATAAATTAGATTGTAACTCTCATATAAGTTTTAGTGATCTAAAAGGAGTTAAAGTTTCTGCTCATTTTTATATAAAACGTACAGGTGAAATTATTCAGTTTGTATCTGTTAATGAAAGAGCTTGGCATGCTGGTGTAAGTAACTTCCAAGGAAGAGAAAATTGTAATGATTTTTCTATTGGTATAGAGCTACAAGGGACTGATAAAACTCCTTATGTACCTAAACAATATGAAAGTCTTAATATTTTATTGGTAGATCTAAAAGATGCATATATGACTTTAAATAGTATTACCGGACATCAAGATATCGCTCCAGGAAGAAAAACAGATCCGGGTAAATGTTTTGATTGGAGTAAGGTAAATAGCCCAGCTGGACTTAATAAATACTTTAAAAGAGACTAGTAAAAAAGTGCTGTCATATATTTAACGACTTTTCAAATTTAATGATAATATTTGTTTGTCTCATCTAAGAATATTAGATGAGTTGCTAATAATAGATATTTAGGGATATTTTTATATGGAGGACAAATATTGTCATTTAAAAAAAGTTTTATGAGAACAGTTAAAATATCATTTGGTAATATGATTGAGTGGTATGATTATTCATTATATGGTTATTTCGCAATAATCATTTCGCAACAGTTTTTCCCGTCACAAAGTAGTTGGCTATCTTTATTGCTAACTTTTGGAACTTTTGCTGCAGGATATATTGCTAGGCCATTAGGATCTATTTTTTTTGGTTATCTTGGTGATAGAAAAGGACGTCATTTTGCCATGAATATTGCTATATTATTTATGGCTATTCCAACTATAATCATGGCTTTTATACCAACTTATCAAACAGTAGGTGTCTTTGCACCTTTAATTTTAGTTATAATAAGAATATTTCAAGGTGTTTCAGCAGGAGGACAGTTTGGTAATTTAATGACTATAGCCTCAGAAGATAGTCAGCTTAGATTTACAGGGTTTAACGTTTCAGTTGCATTTTCCACATCTATTCTTGGGTTTATTTTAGCATCAGCTGTTAGTTATCAGATACTGAATCGATTAATGTTTTTTGCTATTATGTAAATCAATATCATATTGGTTTTGAGTAGTATATAAATTTGTGTGGAGAGTATTATGAACAGAGAAGAACAGTTATTAGATTTATTACAAAGAGAGATTGTTCCTGCTCAAGGATGTACTGAACCAATAGCTCTAGCTTATGCAGCTGCAAAAATAGCTCAAATCTTAGGGGATATACCTGATAGAGTAGAAGTATATGCTTCTGGGAATATTATTAAAAATGTAAAAAGTGTTACAGTCCCAGGTAGTGGAGGTATGGTTGGTATAGAGGCTTCTGTAGCAATGGGTCTTGTTGCTGGGGATGCTGATAAAGAGCTTATGGTAATCGCAGATGTAACAAATTCAGATCTAGAAAATGTAAAAAAATACTTATCTAAGAAATCTATAAATATACATCTATCAGATAAAAATATTAAACTTTATATTTGTATAGAAGGGTATCTTGGAAAAAATAAGGCTATTGTTGAAATTAAATATGCACATAATAATATAACGTTAATCCAAAAGAATGAAAAAATCTTATATAAAGTTGATGATACTTCTAATAAAAAAAATCTAGTAGATGAGCTTATCAAGACATTTTCAATTAAAGAGTTATACGAAATATCCTCTAAGCTAGATGTTAGTAAAATCAAATCCTTATTTGATCTTGTTGTTAAGGATAATACAAAAATTTCTCAAGAAGGTTTAAATCATAGTTATGGGGCTGAAACAGGTAAGAATATTAAGTCTGCTATCGCTATGGGTCTTTATGGTGATGATGTGCGTAATAATGCTGCAGCTGCAGCATCTGCTGGTAGTGATGCGCGTATGGGAGGCTCAGCATTGCCTGTGATGACTGTTGCTGGTAGTGGGAATATTGGTATAACTATATCTATGGCATTAATAAAGTTTGCTGAGTTTAATAATAAAAGCCAAGAGCAACTATATAAAGCAATGTTTCTAGCTGTTTTAGTAACTGTTTATATAAAGTCACGTATAGGTAGATTATCAGCATTATGTGGTCCAACTTGTGCTTCAGCAGGAGTTGCTGCAGGGATAGCATTGATGTTAGATCAACCTTTAGAAAAAGTAAATAATGCTATAATTAATGCTTTAGCAAGTATTATTGGAATTATGTGTGATGGAGCAAATTCATCTTGTTCTATGAAGATTGCAAATTCAATATACACAGCTTATGATGCTGTTAATGCAGCAGTGTTGGGAAATAGTGTAACAGCATATGATGGAATAGTTGGTAAAGATGTTGAGGAAACTATTGAGAATATAGTTTATATAGCAACAGATGAGGGTATGCAAAAGACAGATATTGATATATTAAAAATAATGACGAGAGAAAAATAAAATATCTTAATCTATCTCTGCTCTGTCACCATAATTTTCTAACCAATCACGGCGGTCTTTAGATCTTTTTTTGGCTAGAAGTTTATCTAATATTTCAGTATCGTCATAAACATCAGATATAGTTAATTGTAATAGTCTTCTAGATGAAACATCCATTGCTGATTCACGTAGCTGTATAGGATTCATCTCGCCAAGACCTTTAAAGCGCATAATGTTAACTTTACCAGTTAACTTAGAGTTTTCTGCTAGAATGGTTTCTTTTTCAGCTTCATCTAATGCATAAAAGGTATTTTTGCCAATATCAATCCTAAATAAAGGTGGTTGAGCTATATAGATATGGCCATTCTCAATAAGTTTTCTGAAATGCTTTAGAAACATTGCACATAATAAAGTAGCAATATGTAAACCATCAGAATCAGCATCAGCAAGAATACAAATTTTGTTATATCTAAGTCCGGATATATCATCACTGTCAGGATCAACGCCTATTGCTGTTGCTATGTTGTGGACTTCTTGGGAGTTCATGATTGTATCAGCATCAAGCTCCCAGCTATTTAAGATCTTACCTTTAAGAGGCATTACAGCTTGGAAATTTTTGTCACGAGCTTGTTTTGCTGAGCCTCCTGCAGAATCTCCCTCTACAATAAATAGCTCTGTTGAATTTATATCTGAGCTAATACAATCTGTGAGTTTACCAGGTAAGCGAATAGATGTGTTCATTATACGTTTACGAGCAGTTTTTTTATCTGCATTGATACGTTTTTGAGCAATTCTATTAATATTTTCTATTATTTGTCGAGCTTCTTCAGCATTTTGGTTAAGCCATATAGTTAATAGGTCTTTTATTGTTGTAGCAACAAAAGCTGTGACATCTTTGTTTGAGAGTTTTTCTTTAGTTTGTCCAGCAAATTGAGGGTTTGTTATTTTTATTGAGATAACATAGTTTAACTGAGCAAAAGAGTCATTTGCTGTAATCTTTACATTTTTAACACTTAGAGAGTTTTTTTCTATATATGTTTTAATAGCATCGTAAATTCCATTTTTAAGACCCGTTACATGAGTACCATCTTGAGGTGTTGGAATTAAATTAACATAACTGTTTTTTATTGCTTCAGCAGGTGTTTCACACCAACAAAACACAGCATCTAAGAAAGATTCTCCATTTGAGAAGTTATCTATCATAAATGGCTTATTAGGAAGAATTTCAGATTCTAACTTATGTTCTAAGTAACCTTTAAGCCCATCTTCAAAATGCCATACTAACTTTTCTTTTTTAACTTCGTTTGAGTATTTGATTGTGAGAGCTTTACAAAGTATGGCCTTTGCCTCTAGTAAGTTCTTTAGAGTTTTAAGATTTACTTTTATATCATCAAAATACTTTTTATTCGGCCAGAATCTAATTTTCGTACCAGTATTTTTTTTACCAACTGTATCTATAATTTCTAAATCTTTAGTTTTAAAACCATCTTCAAAGACTATATTATAAATTTGTCCATCTCTTTTAATTTCGGCTTCAAGCCTACTTGATAGTGCATTAACAACAGAAACACCAACACCATGAAGACCACCGGAATGAGTGTAGTTTTTGTTACTAAATTTGCCACCAGAGTGAAGCTTAGTCATGATAAGTTCAATTCCTGACATTTTATGTTCTGGGTGTATATCTACAGGCATACCACGGCCATTATCTGAGATCTCTATACTATTGTCTTGATAAAGTGTGATATCTATTTTATTAGCAAATCCTGCAAGGACTTCGTCAACACTATTATCTACAATTTCTTGTATAAGATGGTTTGGATTTTCTGTATTAGTGTACATCCCAGGTCTTTTTTTGACAGGATCTAGACCAGTTAGCACTTCAATTGATTTAGCATTATAATTTTGCATTTATATATTGATTAGATCGATAAATTTATATTTATTAAGAGAAATTTTATCACATAATTTACTTAATTCGTAAGCTTAGCAAAGGTTAATAGCTATTTCTTTAAGAAGTAACAACTATAAGGTAAAAATACTATCAATCCTATTAATGGTAATAATATAAAGGCAAGAGATAATGTAAATTCACTTCCTAGGCTAATTTGACTCATAATGGCTGTTGTAATTGATGCGATTCCCATTTGCATAAACCCCATTATTGAGGAAGCTGCGCCTGCTGTTGTAGAGAAATTTTCTAATGCTATTGGAGTTAGTAAAGGAACACTAAAAGATACTCCTACAAAGGTTAAAGATAGTATAGCTGTTAACGCTAAAGATAACTCTAAGCCTGTAAATTTTTTGAATGCATAAATTAGTAATATCCCTGATATTAAAGTACAAGTCATACCAAAGTTAATAAGATGTTTATAGGCTATTATGCGACTAAGTTTTGAGCATACTATAGAGCCTGAAACAACAGCAATAACCATTAGAGTAAGTAAATATAAAAAGTTGGATTTCTCAAGCTTTAAGATATTTACAAATATATCAGGTGCCGTAACAAGACAAGCATATATTATACTAATATTTAGGCCTAATACAAAAGTAGCAAAGAAGAACTGATGATCTTTAAATAGTGAAAAATAGTTTCTAAATAGAGACTTTATTGTTAGTGCCTCAAAGTTCTTTTCTCTAATAGTTTCAGGGAAAAAGAGAGCTACCTTTATAAATAATAAACTTGCTGCAATTAATAATACCCAGAATATTAGTGATGGACTTAAAAATACTCCAAGTATAGCGCCAAAAGCAGGTGCTAATGCAAAAGCTATATTCATAATGGCAAAAACTGCACCTTGTTCACTAATTTTGAAAGCATCTTTAACAGCAACTGTTGCAATAACTCCTCCTGCAGCAGCACCAAAACCTTGTAACAGACGAGCGTATATTAGAGTATCAATATGACTACTAAAAATACAAATAATCGAACTAATTATAAAGAAACTTGATCCAAGTAACATTATTGGTTTACGACCAAATCTATCAGAAAAAGGACCATACAATATTTGACTGATAGAATATCCTAGTAAGTATGAAGTTATTGTAAGTTGAACATGAGGATAGTCTGTACTGAGAATTTTCTTTAGCTCAGGTAGTGCTGGTGCGTAGATAGTATCACCAAATGGTCCTAACGAGACCATTAGGATTAAAATAAATATTGATGGTCTTATGCCTTTATACATCAGTAGGTTTACCTTTACTAAAGTCTCCTATTATTACATTGACTTTTAAGCCTTTTGAGTCTTCTTCTTTAGCTTTTTTAATAGCTTCTGCTATGGCTGCTGGTTTGATCGATGCTTTAATATGATCCACATTGGCACCTTTATCGACTTCGTAGTCTCCTAAAATACTTTCATATATAACTTTATCACTATATGCATCAACTAAGTAAGTTGTGCCATCTTCATCTTCAACAAGAATACCATCTTTAGTTGGCACTAGTTGGGCTGAGATCCCTGTGCTTGGAAATAGTGTTGGTGTTGGCGTAAGCTTGTATCTACCAAGATATTCTCCATTTAAGGAACTAAAGAAGTGTAGATATCCTTGGTAGTCAGCAACAACAATTAAGCCTTTATAATATACTGGGCCAGTTATTTTACGCCACTTTAATGTATCTTGAGTCCAAACTGTTTCACCGTTTTCTATATTATATGCTTTTAGTTCACTATCTGCTTGAGTTGTGAATATGACATTGTTGTCTATAGCCATATTGGTAATTATAGAAGCTTTCTTAGCCCATAACATTTTTCCTGAGTCTTTATCTAGAGCAACTATAGCACTTTGGAATGCTGCAAATATTAAGTAACGATGGTACAACATTGGATTTGCAGTTATATCAACCATTTTATCTGCAGGAGATGATCCGTGAGCAATGGCAATTGGGATGTTAATGGTTTTATCTCCACTTTTAACAGTAAAACCAAGAACTGTACCAAAAGAAGAGCCAATCATCACTGTATCATTTAGTACAATAGGGGAAGAGTTACCAGGTAGAATCAATTCTGGGATATTGTTTGAGGCACTCCATTCTTTTGAGCCATCTCTAGCATCAAAAGCTGAAACTGAACCATCGTGAGTATGGGTATAAATATAATTGCTATAAATGGTTGGTTGAGCAAATAAGCTACTAGGAGCTTCGCTAAGCCATAAGGTTTTTCCAGTTTTATCATCTAATGCAGTTAACTTCCCTTTGATTGAACCAAAGATTATAGCATTTGCAATAGTATTAGGCTGAGCAGATAAGCTCGTATGGGTATTTTTTTTCCATATTACTTTACCATTTTTCATTGATAAGGCATATACCATACCATTCTCATTAGGAACAAATACCATGTCATTTGAATATGTAGGAGCTAAATTATAATTACCTAGTCCATTATCACCATTCCCAGTGCTTCTTTTCCATTTTACCTTTATATGAACATCTGTAGGAGGTTTCTCATTAAGGGGCGTAGGAGGGGGTACGTTACTTTTAGAACAACTAGTTATTAGAGATGATAATAATAGAGGTATTGTAAGAAAATAAGATTTTTTCATTGTTTCTAATTTAGTAGTTATTTATAAGTTGTGTAATTACTTCTTTAAATTCAGCAGAGCTATCTGGATCTTGTAAGGCCTTATGCCAAGCATCTAGGGCTTTAGCTTTATCATTTTTTTGATGATATGCTTGACCTAAAAGCATTAGAGGGTAAGCTTTATTACCTAATGATCCTAAGCTTTGTAGTGTTTTTATTGCTTGATCAGGTTGTTTAGATGCAATATAAAGTCTAGCAAGTCTAGTTTTAGTAACGTTAGTTAAGCTATCATCAGAATTATCTTTGATACTTTGTTGTAGTACTTTTATAGCTTTTGGTAGATTTGTAATATTCATGTTGAAATTATTAGTATCTAACTTTGTCGGAGTTATATATAAATCAGCTAATTGCCAACTAGCAAATATACCAAAACTAGTTTTTGGATATTGGTCTACAACTGTGGTGAATTTAGATATCTTTGTATTTAGTGATGTATCTGAGTTCTCACTAGCAATTAAAGCTTTTTGATAAGCATCAGATGCTTCTAAAATTTTTTTATGATTATTTGAATTATAGAATTGGAATATTATAGTACATATAATTGCTACAATAATTATGCCAACTATCGTATATAACGCTTGGTTTTGTTTTTTTGTTAAGCCTTTAATAGTCATATTTGTGATTTATTTTTTCAATAAATTTTACAACATCTTAACATAAAAGTAATAAACGTTCTAAGTTTATTAATCATATTAGAATGTAATGTCTAATACTTTTATGTTAAAATACACTTTTGTTTTTCTAAGTTAATTATTGTAATACATTTTTATTTTAATATGGCATTAATATCTCTAGCAATTGATTATAAAAAGTCTCCAATAGAAGTTCGTAGCGAATTTGCACTATCTGGTTTAGATGTGTCTATGTTATATAGATCAATACTTGCTATAGATAATGTCGTTCATGCAGTTATTCTATCAACCTGTAATCGTACAGAAATATATCTAGAAATATCTGATTTAAGGGTTGTTGATGATGTTCTAGTATGGTGGCAAGGATATGTTAGAAATCCTGAGTATAAGATAAAAGATTATTTTAAACTACGACAAGGCACTGAGGTGATAATGCATCTAATGAAACTTGCTTGTGGTTTAGAGTCAATGGTTTTAGGTGAACCACAAATACTAGGTCAGGTTAAAGATTCATATACGCTAAGTAAAAAAAGTCATGCTTTAGGTAAGGAACTTGATAGAGTTTTTCAGAGAGTTTTTGCTACAGCAAAGAAAGTTCGTAGTGAAACAAGGATAGGGCATTGTCCTGTTTCAGTTGCTTTTTCTGCAATTACTCTTGCTAAAAAACAGTTAGATAATATTTCAACAAAAAATGTGCTTATAATCGGTGCAGGACAAACAGGAGAACTTCTGTTTAGACATGTTACAGCTCTTGCACCTAAACAGATTATGTTAGCAAATAGGACTATTGAAAAAGCAGAAAAGATTACTTCTAGTTTTAGAAATGCAAGCTCACATCGACTAACAGAATTAGATGCTCTTGTGAAAAAAGCAGATATTATAATTACAGCTATAAATGCAAAAGATTATATAGTAGCTGTAGGTGATGTTGATACCAAACCAAGAGTTTTTATTGATATCTCAATACCTCAAGCATTAGATCCAAAGCTAGGTGAAATAGGACAAAATGTTTATTATTGTGTTGATGATATTAATGCAGTAATTTCTGATAATAAAGATAAAAGAAAGCATGAAAGCTCTAGAGCTCAGAAAATTATTGTTAAGTCATTAGAAGAGTATTTAGAGAAAGAAAAGGCTATTATCTCAAATAGTGCAATTAAAGAGCTTTTTGATAAAGCTGATGGGCTTGTTGATTTATCATTAGAGAAAAGTTTATCTAAAATTAGAAATGGCAAAGATGCTGAAGAAATTATGAAAAGATTTGCCTATGAAATTAAGAAAAAAGTTTTACACTATCCTGTGATAGGTATGAAAGAAGCTTCTAAACAAGGTAGAAATGATTGCCTTGTATGTATGAAACGAATGTTTGGTTTAAATGTGGAAAAATAAATGAAAGATTCTATTAAAGCAAAATTACAAAGTCTAATTGAGAGACATGAAGAGGTCGGTGCTTTACTAAGTGATGCTGGAGTTATTTCAGATCAAAATAAGTTTAGAGACTTATCAAGAGAGTACTCTCATCTTGAGCCTATAGTAAAAGCATTTAAAGATTATTCTCAAGCTCTAGAGGACAAAAAGACTGCTCAAGAAATGCTTAATGAAAAAGATGCTGAACTTGTTGAAATGGCTAAAGAAGAGCTTAAGTCAGCAAATGAGGCTATAGAAAATCTAGAGGCTGAATTACAAGTACTTCTTTTACCTAGAGATCCTAATGATGATGCTAATGTGTTCTTAGAAATAAGAGCTGGTACAGGAGGAGATGAAGCATCTATATTCTCAGGTAACTTATTTAAAATGTATTCTAAATACGCAGAGCAAAGAGGCTGGAAAGTAGAGGTGATTTCAGCTAGTGAAGGTGAGCATGGCGGATATAAAGAAATTATTTCAAAGATTAACGGAGATGGAGCATATTCACAGTTAAAATTTGAATCAGGCGCGCATAGGGTACAACGTGTGCCAGCAACAGAATCTCAAGGTAGAGTACATACATCAGCATGTACAGTAGCTGTTATGCCTGAAGTGGATGAGGTAGAAGGAATTGATATAAATCCAGCAGATCTAAAAGTTGATACTTTCAGAGCATCTGGAGCTGGTGGTCAGCACGTTAACAAAACAGATTCAGCAATTAGGATAACTCATATTCCTACAGGTGTTGTTGTAGAGTGCCAAGATCAAAGGTCTCAACATAAGAACCGTGCAGCAGCGATGTCAATGCTAAAATCAAAATTGCTTCAAGCGGAAATCGATAAGCAACAGAAAGAGCAGTCAGATACACGAAGAAGCTTAGTTGGAAGTGGAGATAGATCTGAAAGGATTAGAACTTATAATTATCCTCAGGGAAGAGTTACAGATCATCGTATTAACTTAACTCTTTATAAACTTGATGAAGTTATGGAGGGAAGTTTAGATAGTATTATTCAACCTTTAGTATTAGAGTATCAAGCCGATCTTTTAGCAACAATGTCTGATGAGTAAGTATACAGTTTCATCTTTTATTTTTTCAGTAGTTGAGAATTATAAGCATAAGCAAGTAAATCAGCAATCTATAGAAAGCTATTCTAAATCTGCTTTAGAAATTGGTGATTTATTTATATTTAAAAATGATATCCAAACAATTCTTTGTGATGTTTTAAATGTTGATAAAACTTATCTGTACCTAAATTCTGACAAAATTATAGAAGATAGTTTTATCCAAGAGATAAATACTAAAGTAAATCGTCTTTTAGAAGGAGAGCCTCTGGCTTACATTTTGGGATATAAATATTTTTGGGATCAAAAACTCTTTGTAACTCAAGATACACTTATTCCCCGTGCAGATACTGAAGTTTTAGTTGAAGCAGTATTAAATGATATATCAAATAGGAATACTAGGTTAAAGATACTCGATCTTGGAACTGGTACTGGAGCAATAGCTTTAGCTTTAGCATCTGAATTACCAAACAGTCATGTTATAGCGGTAGATTTTTCAAATAAAGCATTAGATATAGCTAAGAAAAATGCTAAAGAAAATAAAATATCAAATGTTGAGTTTATACAAAGCAATTGGTATCAAAATCTAGATAATATGAGATTTGATATTATTGTTTCTAATCCGCCATATATAGATTTCTGTGATGAGGATATAGCTCAAGAGGTAAAAAAACATGAGCCGCAGAGTGCGTTATTTGCTGAAGATAATGGCTTGGCAGATATTAAAATTATTATTTCTCAAACGTGCTTATATTTAAATAAGGGTGGGAGTGTATATATAGAGCATGGATTTACTCAATCTAAGTCTGTTCAGGATATGCTAGTTAAACATAAGTTAAGCGATATTAAAGCTATTAAAGATTTAAATAATAAAGATAGATGTACATATGCTAAATGTAACAAAAAATCTTAATTTATTTTCATCATTTTTATGTATATCTTTTTTGTAGGAGGGCTTATTAAGATTTAATAAGTTTTATCAAAATTTAATATTTAGAATATATCTTATTCGGAGTAGTTTATAGCGACTATTAATTTTGAAACCAAAATAACTTAATTTGAAAAGCCCATATGTATTTTTATGTTAGAATTAATAAGTGCAAATAGTTAAAATAGTTACGTGTAAGGTTAATTATAGATTTATATGAAAAATAGCAAAAACAAAGGATTTACAATATTAGAAGTATTGATATCTTCTGCTTTAGCTATGTTTTTGTTTTTCACTATTTTCTATGCTATAGGTAATATAATTTCTAAAGCTATTTTAATAGAGAAGAGAGTTGAGTTGGCAGATGAGCTAGATAGTAGAATTAGTGATTTTATGTTGACAGGGAAATTTGATGATAGTTCAACTACAAATATGAGCTTTTCTAAAGCTATAGGTGCGGATAATATTCAAATATTTACTGCAGTAAATGAGAATTTTGACCTACAAATAATAAAGAGAGCATATGCTAAGAGTTCGGTTGCAGATATAATAAACCAACAATTAGGTGCTTACATGCAGAGGGCTAATGAAATATATATAAATGCAGGAGTTAGTGTGATTGATGATCCTTCAGTAATTGCAGATATAAATATAGCGAGACAAACATATTTGTCATCAAGTACGGAGAAGCATTCAAGTAGTACGGGGGTATCGTTAAATTTGGGTAATACTCAGCTTAATACAACACAACCTTTGGATAATCCTCCTTTTGATTTTTATGGGGCGTATGTACTTATTAGTCCTATGACTAATGCAGATATTACACCCTCTGGAATAATATGGCATTGTACGCCTTATGGTTTTACTAAAGAGCTTTTGCCTTCATGGTGTGTTGTATAATGGTTCAAAGAGATGTGAAGTTGCGGTTTAGAAAAGATAAAATTTCAGGATTTACTTTAATTAGTCTTTTAATTTCTACAGCTATTTCAATGATTGTTGTTGCCGCATTAATAACTTCTTATATTACAGTAAAAAATAAATACAACTTATATAAAAGTAAAACAGAGATTGAGACAAAAGAATTATTAGTTAAAAATATTGTCTATGATTTTGTCAAAGATGTTGGCTTTGCATGCAAGTTTGGTTATTTTAACCAAGATTATTATGATAGTACGTCAGATTCGTTAGATAACTTTTTTTATACAAGCTCTATGCTAAGGGTGGGATCTTTACCATTAACTGTATCTAATCATATTCCTGGGGCATTAGAATCAGACTGTTCTGGAGAGTGCTATCAGAAGGGTACTGATTATATTATGGTAAAAAAAGAAGATAGTCATACAGAGTTTAATACTATAAATGCTTTAGATACTACTCTAGGTGTTAAGTCAATAAATAATATCAGTACAGGGGACTATCTATTTTTATGTAATAGAAATGCTATAAATTTAGTAAGAGTCTCTAGTATAAATGAAGGTACAAATACAGTAGGTTTATCTAGAGCTCCTCAAAGTGCAGAATATTATCCTGGAGATTATATTGGCAAATATTCTTTAGAAATATTATATATAAGAGATACTGGTCAAAAAGATGATAATGGTCAGAGTATTTACTCATTATATGTATATATAAAAGATAGCGCTTCAACAGGCATGTCATATGAGTTAGTAAGAGGAGTTAGTGATTTACAAGTTGAATATGCTACAGTAAATGGAGGTAATACTACATGGAATAGTATTACCTCAGATACAGCTATAGATACTTCAGCATATCCAACGCTAAGAGTTTCATTTAATGTTGATGGTAAGAGTTTTAGTAAGATAATTAACTTGTAAGGTTTTATATGAGAGTTAAAAATATAAAAGGATCTTCGTTATTAGCTGTACTAATATTTGCTTTTGTCGTAATGGTAGTGATATCTGCTTTAGCATATAATTTTAATATAAACTCTCTTTCAGTAAGAACTCAAATAGATCAAACAGAAAACATAAATGTTCATGAAGGGTATTTTAGTAATGTTATAGGTTCAGCAGACCTATCAAAAGATTCAGAAGAAACGATTGGACAGTTTAAGTTTATTACCACTCTTGATAGTATTACCCCTGGCTTTGATTTTATGAATGCTAATGTAACACTATATAATTCAACGCCATATTTAATTAGTTATAGGTTAAGACATCAGTTTTTAGATAATAATATAAATAGATATTCTCGCGACTTTATTTTTAATATTTTACCAAATATTACGATGAGCCAATATGAAGAAACTATAATTCCACTAAATCTGCCGTATATTAATATCGATGCTATGAGTGATTCTTTGAAGGATTATAAACTTGGCTTGCAAGATAATAAAATAGCTATATATGGGGGCTATATTGGTTATATAAAAAAACCTCTATTTAATAGTGGTTCTGGTTCAAGTGAGGGAGATGAGTGTGATGCGGCTGGAACCTCAATAAATGGTAGTTGTGAAACATCTAAGCATGAACATAAAACTCTGATATGCCATGTAAATGAAGGAAATGGCAATGGAGGAAGTAAAGTTATAGATATTTCAAAAAATGGTTGGGCGGGGCATGCTGGACATGATGGAGACTATAGAGGGACTTGTCATGATAATCCAAGCGAGAAGTTAGTTATTAATGCTTATGGAAATAGCTTAAATATTGGTTTTCCTAAGAATATTTCTTTAGATGATTATAGAATTAGTGTTGGTTGGGGTCTTATAGGAGGGGAGTGGAATTTCTACTTGGCTATATATGATTATGATAGGGTGTATACTTCTACAACAACATTATCGAATCTTAGGGAAAATGCTTCAGCAGCTGAACTAGGACTTTCTAATTGGCAAGAGGTCGGAGGGTTGAGTGTAGGAGATGGAGATATATTATCTGTGAGATGGTATTATGATAATGCGAAAGATGTACCTAAACCTTTAATCTTAGAAGAGTTTCCTAGTGTTGTTAACAATAGTTATAGTGGTGACTATAAGATAAGCCTTTATAAAACTATTAGTTCTAATAATGTTTATACAGCAAGTGAAGCAGATACATATACTATTGGTAATCAAATTGTTGATAAATCTAAAATCCATATATCTATACCTGATGCTTTATTTACGCTAAGTCCAGGAACCCCTCTGATTTTTGAGCAAAAGAATGTTCTAGATTTCAATTTAGAAGGGAACTATCTTTTGGGTGATGGTACTGATTCAACAAAAGCTACCCTAACTGCAGAGGTCTCGGATGATCCTATTCTTGTGAAGAAGAATACAACACAGTTTTATATAATATATTTTAATGCGGATACAGTTTACATATATCTTTATAGTCGAGGAGTATCTGCACCAACACTAATTTCAAAAGATAGTTTTTCAGGAGAAGTTATACAAAAACTTATTGTGAAATTCGGTGCACTATTTATTGTTACAGATAAGAAAATATACGTTGAAGATATTTCATCAAGGTCATTGATAAGTTCAGTATCTATCTATTCTGGATCAAAATTTCAGATAAGTCGTGATGGAGATGGAAAAATTTATGCTATGAGTAATGGTCTACAGTGTAATATTGATAATAATTGTAATAATGCTTCAAGAATATATTTAGACACAGGTTGCTCCGCATATCCTAATGGTTGTGAAGCTATGGCTAAATTGAATAGTGTTGTACCTCACCTTAATGTAGTATACAAAAGCTTTGAGCATTAAAAGTTCAAAAAAAAACCAATATTAGTTATACTGATAATCTATAATATACAAATATGTAAAATTAGGCTGTTTATCTTATGATTTTTTATAATTCTCTATCTGGAAAAAAAGAAGAGTTTAAGCCTATTGAGGCAAATAAAATTAGAATGTATGTTTGTGGCATCACAGTGTATGATGATTGTCATATTGGACATGCTCGCACTAATATAGCATTTGATGTCATTAATAGATATTTTAAGTATCGTGGATTTGATGTTACTTTCGTTCGAAACATCACAGATATTGATGATAAGATCATCAAAAGAGCAAATGAAAATGGAGAATTTATTAGTCAATTAGTGGAAAGAACTATTAAATCTATGCATGATGCATTTGATCAACTAAATATCTTAAGACCAAGCAAAGAGCCTAGGGCTACAGAAACTATTCCTGAGATGATAGCTATGATTGCGGAGTTAGTGCAAAAAGGGTATGCATATCAGGGAGCTAATGGAGATGTGTTTTATCGTGTAACTAAGTTCGCCGATTATGGTAAGCTAAGTAAACAAAATCTTGAAGCATTACAGCAAGGCTCAAGAGTTGATGTGGTTGATGAAAAAGAAAATCCTATGGATTTTGTACTTTGGAAAATGGCAAAAGAAGGTGAGCCTGCGTGGGACTCACCATGGGGTGCAGGTCGTCCTGGTTGGCATATTGAATGTTCTGCGATGTCCAAGAAATTGTTAGGTGATACCTTTGATATCCATGCTGGTGGTTCTGATCTGAGATTTCCGCATCATGAGAATGAAATAGCACAATCAGAAGCTTGTAATGGTTGTACATTTGCTAATTATTGGCTTCATTCGGGAATGGTAAAAGTTAATGCTGAGAAAATGTCTAAATCTTTGAATAATTTCTTTACAATAGTTGATGTACTAAAAGAATATCATCCTGAAGTTGTTAGATATTTCTTAGCTTCGACTTCTTATAGAAGTGAGATTAATTACTCGAAAGAAAATCTTGATAATGCAAGAGCATCAGTTGAAAGATTGTTCAATGCTCTAAGAGATATTGAACCTCTAGAGATAAACCTTCCTGATGATGCTAGCAAGTATGAAGAGAAATTTATTAAGGCTATGGATAATGACTTTAATACTCCAGAGGCTTTAGCTGTATTGTTTAGTCTAGCAAAAGAAATAAATACTCTAAAAACTACTAATAAGTACAAGGCTAGTGGTTACGCATATCTTTTACGTAAATTATGTGATGTGTTAGGTGTTTTATTTACAGATGTCGAAGAGTACTTTAAGCAAGATGATGGTGTTGATGCTGCTGAAATTGAAGAACTAATTGCAGAGAGAGCTCAAGCTAAGAAAGATAAAAATTATGCTAGAGCTGATGATATTAGGAATCAGCTTCAAGCGCAAGGAATAATACTAGAAGATAGTGCAACTGGTACTACATGGAAAAAAGGTTAATAAATGTATAGTCAAGAAAAACAACAAGATATTATAAATAATTTACATACTATAAGAGACTATATCCGTTGGTCTATTTCAGAGATGTCTGTTAATCAAGCATATTTTGGCCATGGTTCTGATTCTATCTGGGATGAGGCAGTACATTTAGTGCTTTCTGCAATCAATATGTCTCATGATATAGATGGTAATATGGTTGCATCAAGACTCCTTTTAGAGGAAAAGAAAATAATAATAGAATATGTTTATCAAAGAGCATACGAGCGTAAACCATTACCATATATCCTAAGAAAAGCATGGTTTGCTGGTATGGAGTTTGATATTGATGAAAGAGTAATTATACCTAGATCTCCAATTGCTGAGCTTATACGTAATGATTTCTCTCCATGGGTTAATGATGTTTATGATGTAAAAAATGTTTTAGATCTATGTACGGGTAGTGGTTGTATAGGTATCGCATCAGCAACTGTTTTTGAAGATGCTGATATAACTTTAGTAGATATTTCTGATGATGCCTTAGCAATAGCAAATCATAATATAAAAAAGCACCAGCTTACAGATAGAGTAACAGCTGTAAAATCAGATCTATTTGATAATTTAAAAGGGCAAAAATTTGATGTTATAGTTTCAAATCCTCCTTATGTAGATAAAGAAGATTTAGATAGTATGCCTAAAGAGTATCATTATGAGCCAAAACTAGCTCTTGAAGCTGGAGATGATGGCTTAGACCTTGCCAAAAGAATCATTCTAGAAGCAGATCAATATATGACAGAAAAAGGGGTATTAATCGTAGAGGTCGGTAATAGTCAATATGCTTTGATGGAAATGTGTCCAGATATACCTTTTACATGGTTAAGCTTTAGTGAAGGTGGAGATGGAGTATTCTTACTAACTTATGAAGAGTTGGTTAAGTATAAAGATTTATTTAAACAATATTTCAGTAGTCAAGATCAGTTAATAAAAGCTTTGTAATCTGATAATAACTCTATAGGTTTTATAACATGGCCAAAGGTCAAGTAAAGAAAATATCTTCAGAAAGGACAGTGATTTTAATTATCTGTCTTTTAGGGGTTATGTCACAGTTTGCTACAGATAGTTTTACACCATCTTTACCTCATATTATGAGTTATTTTGGTGCAGCAGCTAAGGATGTTAAGCTTACCGTTGGAATATATTTCTTAGGTATGACTTGCTCAGTATTTGGTTTTGGTTATCTTTCTGATAAGTATGGTCGTAAACAAGCTCTTTTGTTGGGCTATATTGTTTTTTGTTTGGCTAGTATTCTAAGTATGTTAGCACAAAGTGAAGATCAGCTATTATTCTTTCGTTTCCTACAAGGTATAGGTATGGGGAGCTCTTTTATTTCATTTAGGGCTATTATGAAAGATGTATTTAAAGATAATCATTCTTTGGCTAAGGCTAGTCTCGTGATTTCTAGTATTGTATCTTTGACACCTCCTTTAGCACCGATAACAGGTGGAATTATACAGGAGTGTATAGGATGGCGTGGTAATTTTGCATTACATTCATTAATGGCTATTATTGTAATGATTTTAATTTTAAGATACTTACATTTGGAGAGCATACCAAAAAGTACTAGTAAGCTTTTAGAGTCATATAAAAAAATACTTTCAAATTGTGGTTTCGTTTTAAATGCTATCTGTAGTGGCCTAGCTTTATCAACAATATTTGTATTTGCAACACTTTCTCCATTTCTTTTTCAAGTCCGTTTAAATTTTACTGCATTTGAGTATTCACTTTTATCTACGGCAGCTATTGTTCCTGCTGCAATGTTTTTAATTCTTTTTAAGAATAAAGTAGGTAAATTGGATATGAATGTAGTTAGCTTATGTAGTGCGTTATTTTCTGTATTTTGTGGTGTAATATTAGCCATTTCATATTTTTTTGTTGGAATAAATACTATTGTAATTACTGCATTATGTGCATTAGCTTTTTGTGGAAACACTTTTCAATTTACGGCAACTTATATATGCGCATATAAAAATGTTCATACAGATATTGGTGTTGCTTCTGCAATGTTTGGTTTTCTACAGATCGCTACTGCAACAGTAGTATCATCTGCAGTTTCATATGTAAATTTAGATAATCAGATTATCTTTGGAATATTGATGGCAATACCACCATTGTTGATAGTATTATTAAAAGTAATAGATATTAAGAAATATCAATAAAACTACTATTAATAATAAATAATTTCCCTATGATTAAGTTAAAAAAGTTTACAGATAATGATATTCCTAAACTTATATCTCAATTAGAAAGTAAAGATATTCGTTTTTTATATCAATTTGGTGGTATTAACTATAAGTTTCCTCTTGATTTCTATCAAATAAAACAAACTATGGATGATAAGTTTAATCTACTTTTTAATGTTATAAAGACTGTTGAATAAATCTTTCAATTTCTATGAATAGGAATATTTTTGCTATTTTTAGTAAAAACTTAGCCTTAAA